>CADCFX010000006.1 GCA_902800945.1 uncultured Erysipelotrichaceae bacterium
ACGAAGGAAAATTTTTGGTTCAAAGAAGAGCTCTTACTAAGAAAAACAACCCTGGGAAATGGAGCTCTACAAACGGATTAGTCCAATTAGAAGAAGATAGATTTGAAACCGTTAAAAGAGAAACAAAAGAAGAATTGGGTATTGATATAGATAAAAATCAAATACATTTGGTTGAGGAAAACCATATAGTTGGAGACCACCTAATGGTTGATATCTTTGTTACTTATGCTGATGTTAAATTGTCAGACATCGTCATCCAAGAAAGTGAAGTTGACAAGGTGTGCTATGTATCTATAAATGAACTATTAGATTTAGATATTTCAACAACTTGCTCTTATATTAAAAAACTAGCATCAAAAATATATGAAGATTATCAAAAGAATTCGAATAATAATTAGTGGAAATTAAATGAGCTTCATCTCTTTGTAAAAAATAATTCTATAAAAAATTCAAAAGAAAATGGCCATATTATATATTAATAAAACCTAATTAAAACTAATAATAAGGTATTATGTTAAAATAAATAGTAAAGGAGAAAAAGTATGGACTCACCTGATTTTGAAATATCTGATTTTAAGAAAGACGAAAATGGAGCGCTTTTTTTAAGTGTATCTGATGTTAAAAAAAACTCCCTAATCGATGTGGATGAAAGATTCTTTGCAGACATTGCCTTAACGGCTAGAAAAAGCGGGTTTTATCCCGTCGCCATGAGAACCGAAAATGGGAATAGCGGTATAGAATGGGTTGCAAAACTAAATACCTCGATATCAAATAGCAGAGGTGCAAAAGATCAGCAGGGAATGATAGCATATTTATCTGTATTAGCTCAACAGGGGTTAGTTAAACGAACAGATCTTCCTATAGCATATGTTACATCAGGCTTTGGCTATAATGATTATAGAGGAGAGGTATTTAGATATTATCCTAGAGGAATAGCGCTATATCAAATTATGGCCCAAAGAAAAATCGATTCAATTAAGAATTATTATCGTCATGATGATGATAGCGAGATAAATCTTCTTTTATTAATTAGAGAATATGTGAAAAACCTTTTAGAACTATGGCAATGCGGAATTATATATTTTGATTTTAACGAAGGAAACATCATTATAGATGAGAATAAAGTAAAAATAATTGATTGGGATAATAATTATGTGTTTTGGGACAATAATTGGACGCCAAAAGATGAGAAAGAAAAAGCAATAAAACTCGTATCATTTATAGAGAAAGTTTTATACCATTATCATTTAACCTATGAAGAGGGAGTATTCGATAGATCGAGTATTCGAGATTTAGTTGATGTTTTAGTTGCTATTGATGAACTGATAGAAAAAACAAAAAGCAAAAGAAAAAGTCAAACTGAAGGCCCAGAATTTGATAATCAAGGTAGTTCCAGGGACAGCTTTAATAACCATTAGAAGGCGCATAAATATGGTTAACAAGAAAATAAAAATATATGAAGATTATCAAAAAAGAATATAACATAACAAGCAAATAAAAGTGGGAAACATGCTGTTTCTCGCTTTTTATTTGGCTTATCCTACGATTCATAGGATGACATCCTTCTTAATTAGCACTATTATTTATCTGGAAAGAAGGAAAACAATGAAAAATAATATAATTAAATACTATGCTCTAATAACACAAACGCTATTCATTTTTTATAATCTTGTATTCAGAAATTTAATAATAGAGGGATTATTAAGCCGAATATTAATGTGTCTATTAATCGCCTTTAATATAGTAATACTTGTTAAAAATAGAAAATCAATAAAATATAAAAGCCTAATAATAGTAGTATACTTTTTTCTTGGTATGTTAGTAGCCAAAAATAGTTTGCAGTTTTTATTTAGCATGTCCAATATGATTACTCTAATGATAACGGGATTTATAGAAAGCACACTTATTAAAATTATAAGCATCATCATTGCTATAATCTTCATTACTTTCTTTATTCCGTTATGTTTTGCTTATTTATTAATATTTGGCCCAGGAGTAGAAGACATCACCAAAAGCGATATATACGAAAGTTCTCATTACTATTGTGATAATAATTATGAAATATACTCTTTTTCAAAAGGGGGAATGGATAGTTTTCATTATAGTATAGGAAAACACTATGAGATAGTAAATATAAATAATATTCTACATATTTCATACAGTGAAAGAAAAGAGAAATCAAGAGAAGAATATCATAGCCATTTGAAAAATCATAATTGTCGTCTAGTTGAAGATGATAAGAATAAACATCTATATAAACACTAAGAATAATGCTATTATTCTTCCGAACTCAATATATATAAATACTCAATATAGATGATATGTTTCATAAAAATAGGTGTTTTTGTTAGGAATAGTTGAATATGCTATAATATCAGCTGAAGAAAAGGGGGGCTGACCCAGATGGTTCCGTACGAATTAAAAGAAGATAAAAAAGGAAGATTATATACAGATGATTTGGTTGTTTTAACACATAGGTTAGATGAAGTTGATAAAAGAGCTAATTTCGGAAGAGAAAAGAGCAAATTTTATAGTTTTGATACAGGCGGTTACTATATTATAAAAAACCCACCTGAATTAACTCTAGAATCAAAAATCAAGTATATGCAAATGCTAACATTCCTATTAGAAGCACAAGAAAAAGTTCGTTTAACAGAACTACCTATTGGATATTATAGAAAATGTTGGAGCTTCACCGGATTGATAATTAGGTATTATGGAGACGGAAAGACACTGAGCAGTATCATTAATGAAAAAAATATAGAGGCAATAAAAAAGTATTATCACCATAGCGATGATAGTATAGAAAATCTTTTCTTATTATTAGAAGATTATCTAAAAAGTCTTGAAGAATTATATAGAAACGGAATATATTATTACGACTTTAATAGTGGTAACATAATAATTTATGATAATTCGGTAAAAATAATAGACTTTGATCCTGATCAGATTGCCTTTAACTGGACAATTAATGCAAGAGCGGCTAAAATGAAGAATCTCATGGTTTTATTGGGGCAGATTTTGGGAACGTATAATTTGCTGAATGCTGAAACATATTCTTCCTTTGCTCTTGAAAGTATGGTGGTTGAAGAACTTTCAGAAGTTCAGGCTTTTTTGAAAAGTATAAAAGAAGATATAATTTCACCATCCCAAGCCCGAAAAGAAGCATTTGTGTTATAATAGCTATAAGAATAGTAATATATGAACAGATAACGCCATTAATATAAAAATTCAAGTGGGAATATCCCGCTTTTTTAAATCCTACGATTCATAGGAAGACATCTTTTCTAACTTACGATAGTATATAAACAGAAAGAGGGATGAATGATGAAATATCGTACACAACATTTACAGAATATAATAAACACAATGTCGCTTATCTGGCTCGCCGCCAGGCTGTTTATACCAAACCTTATTATTTGCATATATACTATTATTAGTAATCTTTATGAATTTATAATTATTGATGGTATAATTAATACAATCAATGAACCAAAAAGAATAGTTGGTGAAATATATGGATCTTAACAAAATTTCAAATCTTATAAAAACCAAAAGAAAAGAAAAGGGTTTAACACAGGAAGAACTCGCTCAAAAAATACATGTTACAGAAAAAGCAATTTCAAGATGGGAAACAGGAAGAGGAACGCCGGATATCTCTTTATTAGTTCCATTATCAGAAGTTTTAGAAGTCTCTGTTTCTGAAATACTTAAAGGTAAAGAAGATAAAAAGGAAGATAGAAATATATTGGAAATAGTTGAATATATAGATAATGCCAAGAAAAAAAAGAACAAATACGTAATCCCAATTGCTACAGCTTTATACGGAATTCTATTACTATTATATTTATGGTATTTAAAAAACGATTATAACCCTGACAAAGCCGTTCATATATCATATCTTGGAGAATTAATAATTAACTTATTCTTTATGAGTTCTATATTCATTATTAACAGATATATATCTAACTTTTATTATGACACCATTTATGATAGAGAAAGAATGAATAAAATATCTTATATTATGATTTTTATTATATATATGATAATGATATTCAATATGACCATTTATTCTAGATCAATGATTAAATATTCTTATAATTTAATTCCCTTTAAAACTATTGTCGGCTATTGGTCCCAACCCAATTCTTATGACTTAATTATTAATATACTAGGGAACATAATAATCGTAATGCCTATTCAATTTTTATTAATTAAAATCTTCTCCTTACAAAGTATAAAAAAATGTTTGGTTATAGATATAATTATTATGTTATTGATAGAAACAATTCAATTAATAAGTCGTACAGGAGTATTTGATATTGATGATATGATATTATACCTAATAGGAATGACTACTATGTATTTTATTATTACCGGTAAACACCAAGTATTAAATAGATACAAAACCATTATATTAAGTTCTATAATATCCCTAGTTATAACATTTGTATTTTTCGAAGCATTAAGTTGGTACAAACTTGGAGACATCCCAACGCCAATAGTATCATTAAGATTAATAACGTTCTTTGTAATAACAGAAATAATACTATATAGTATATATAATATAATAATACAAAGGAGAAAAAGATGAAATTAAGCGAATATAATATAATCCCTATATGGGATAGTAATAAAAAACTATATACTAATACAATATCTAAAAAAGATATAGAAGAAATTTTATTCAAGGGCATAAAAGATACAAAAGCATCTTGTAAATACGGAATTTTGCTTGGGATAAGTAGAAAAACAGAAGCTATAGCTAGAGCCAAAGAAGCTGCTAAAATATATAAAGAAGGCAGAATAGAAAAGATACTAATAACTGGAGGAAAAAATGGTATATCTTCTATAGGAAAAAATCAGACGCCACTCAAAATAAATCTTAATAATCAAAGTATTTCTGAAATATTTGCTGACGAGTATTCTGAAGGATATAGAATGAAATTAATACTCCATGATTTTGCGAGAAAAGAACTAAAAATAGAAATACCAGACGAAGATATAATATTAGATGAGGAATCAAACAATACCATAGAGAATATGAATTTTGCTAAAAAAACATTTTCGGATTTAAGCGCAGGTGATAGCGTAATAATAATTACTACTGGATATCATATGCGTAGAGCTATAGGAACTGCTATGAAACACTTGTCAGATAAAATAAATTATTGTCCTGTAATCCCTCAAACGGGTTACTTTGAAAAAGATAACTATTATAAAACTTCATTAGGATATCTATTAGCATCATTTGATGCTAATAGATGCATCGAACAAGCTAGAAATGGAACAATAGCAGATATAGAAATATAAAGATGAAAGGGAAGAGTATGAAAGAAACAATAACTAATTTAAAAAATGTATACAATAACTATGGAAAAGATTATAAAAAATCTTTAATTAAAATTACGCTCTATAGTATATATGGTATATTTACTAATATCGTCATACCATTACTATCTGCTAAGTTTATCATTTCATTCACTAATTCTATGTTTAAACAAGCCATATATATGTCGGTGGTCATTTTAGTGGTAGGTCTATTTGAAAGAGTTAAAATAGTATTAATAAGAAAGAATAATCAAATATTTAGAAGAGGAACTGTCAGAAATATCCAAATGTCATTAGGAAGAGAAATATTAGACCTGAATCAAGAGTCTTTAGATTCAACCTCTAGCGGAACATTTATACAAAGACTTACAAATGATACCGAAAAAATGTCACGTATATTTACCAATGGTATGGTAATTACAATAAAGTTTTTATCTTGTGTTGGTTCTTTTATTGCTGTATTAATAATTGATTATCATATGTTTCTATTCTACGTTGTTGCTTCTTCAATTTTAACCATACTTAATTATATAAAACATGAAAAAGTTGGTGAAAAAGACAAAGAATTAAGAAAAGAAAATGATCGAGTTGCAGGTCTTACTGGCGAACTGGTAAGAGGAGCAAGAGATATAAAAATGCTTTATGCGAAAGAAAGTTTCATGAAAAACTTGGACGAAAAAATAATGCTTCAAAATGAAAAAACTTTTGAAATGAGAAATATTGATATGAATTACAATTTTATTATTGGAGATATTGAGCTAATACTAGAACTAATTACAGTCATATTATTAATACTATTAATAAAGAATAATATCTTAACAGTAGCCGTAGCAATTGCAATATATAACTACAAAAAAACAGTATTAACTAATTTTATGGATATAGTATCAGAGCTTTTAGAGGAATGTAAAAACTTCAACATTTCTTGTGAGAGAATATTTTCGATTATAAATAGTAAAGATTTTAAAAAAGAAACATTTGGTAAAGAGGAAATAACAAATATAGAGGGGAATTTTGAGTTTAAGAATGTTAAGTTTGGGTACAATGAAGAACTTGTTTTAAATAATTTGAGTCTAAAAATTAATAGTGGACAAACTTATGGTATTGTTGGTAAAAGTGGTGCTGGAAAAACAACCATATTCAATCTTCTTAATAAATTATATGATATTAAATCAGGTAGTATACTAATAGATGGAAAGAATATAAATGATTTAAGCGAAAAATCGATAAGAGGAAATATAACAATAATTAGCCAAAGTCCCTATATATTCAACATGTCTATTAGAGATAACTTAAAACTTGTTAAAGACGATGTCACAGAAGAAGAAATTGAAAGAGCGTGTAAACTGGCCTGCTTAGACGATTATATAAATAGACTGCCAGACAAACTAGATACCATCATTGGCGAAGGTGGTGTAAACTTATCCGGTGGACAACGTCAACGTTTGGCAATTGCTAGAGCACTAGTTCAAAACACAAAAATAATTCTATTTGATGAGGCTACAAGCGCCTTAGATAATGATACACAATCAAAAATACAAAAAGCTATAGACAACCTTAAAGGCAAGTATACTATTATAATAATCGCCCATAGGTTATCCACCATAGTCAATTGTGATAAAATATTTATATTAGAGAAAGGAAGAATATCATCTTCTGGAACTCATAAAGCATTAATAAAGAATAATAAGTATTACAGAAAGCTATGCGAAACAGAGTTGGTTGAAAACAACAGTAAAAGATAGCAACCATTAATCATATAGGAGGGAAATTATGTCTGTAAAAATAGTTTACTTTGTTCATGGAACAACAACCGATAACCAAAGTCATAAATCGACAGGATGGAATCCGGGCGTATTAAGTGAATTGGGTAAGCAACAAAGTGTTGATTTGCGCAATAAAATTAGCAACCTAGATGAGATAGAATTTGTTATTTCTTCTGACTTACAAAGGGCTATTGATTCAGCAAACAATACCTTTAAGGGCATTAAAGAAATAATCAATGATAGTAGAATTAGAGAATGTAATTACGGGGATTTAAATGGAGCGGACTCATCATTAGTTAGAGATGAAAATCATATTGAATTTCCATATCCTAATGGAGAATCGCTTAAAGACGTCGAAAAAAGGATATATGACTTTTGCCAATATTTGCTAGAAAACCATGATGGGAAGACCATAGCTTTAGTAGCTCATAAAGCACCTCAATTAGCACTTGAGGTCATAACTAAGAATATTACCTGGGAAGAAGCTCTGTCAAATGATTGGCGTAAGACAGGAAATTGGCAACCGGGATGGATTTATATAATAAATAAAGAGGAGCTAGAACAATATGAAAAAAACAGACTTAATAACCATCGCAGATAATGAAGCATACCTAAGACAGATTTCTAAACCAGTAAATATCAAAGACGATGATTTAGACCAAAATCTTTTGGCTTTAGAAAAATACTGTCAAGAAAACGACGTATTAGCTATGGCTTCAGTTCAAATAGGAATACCCAAAAGAATTATATATTTAAAAAATACTAACCTGGAAATCGTAAATAAACTTCTAAGAAATAGTGCTACCACCGAGGAGAAAAATCATAATGAGGCCAGAATACTTATTAATCCTGTTATTAAAAAGAGTGAAGGGCTAACAGAATATTGGGAAAACTGTGCTAGTTGTTTAGATAATATGGGATTAGTAAAAAGGCCTTATAAAATATGTATTGAATATCTAGATCCTAATGGAAAAATACACAAGGATACATTTAAAGGGTTTGAATCAACTGTTTTATCCCATGAAATGGATCATCTAGACGGGATACTGCATATAGATATAGCTGATCAAATACTTAATATGCCGAGTGAAGAAAGAAAAGTATTTAGACAAACCCATGAT
Organism: uncultured Erysipelotrichaceae bacterium; assembly: GCA_902800945.1. Lineage (GTDB taxonomy): Bacteria > Bacillota_I > Bacilli_A > RF39 > UBA660 > Coprovivens. The sequence goes on from CADCFX010000006.1 coordinate 8,219, forward strand.
TATAAAATAATATCAACAGAAAGAAATTATGAAGATTTAATAAAAGAGCATAATAATAAGAAAAAAATATGCTAAGAGGAGAAATATATATGAATCAAATAATATATTTGGATAATAATGCAACTACAAAAGTATCTGAGGGTGTATTAAATAAAATGCTGCCATATCTAAAAGATGAATATGGTAATCCAAGCAGCATTTACTCATTAGGAACAAAAATAAAAAAAGAATTAAATATAGCAAGAGAAAACATAGCTAGATTAATACATGCTGACAAGAATAACATAATCTTTACTAGCTGCGGTAGTGAAAGTAATATTTCCGCTATAATGAGTTCCATAAGGCAATATCCAAATAAAAAGCATATAATTACCACTAAGGTAGAACATGCATCCATATTAGAATGTATGAAATATCTAGAATCTGACGGCTATAATATTACATACTTAAATGTAGATAAACACGGAAGATTAGACCTTAAAGAGCTAGAAAAAGCCATTACAAAAGATACTTGCTTAATATCAGTCATGATGGCTAATAACGAGATTGGTAATATATACCCAATTAAAGATATAGCTAAAATAGCCCATAATAATAACATACTATTTCATTGCGATGCCGTTCAAGCTGTAGGTAAAATAAAGATAGATATTAATGAACTAGATGTCGATTTTTTATCTTTTTCGGGCCATAAGATAAATGCCCCCAAAGGAATAGGAGTATTATATATTAAAGACAGTAATAACTATACACCTTTAATCTTTGGTCACCAAGAAAAAAACAGAAGAGGAGGAACCGAAAATGTTCCTTACATCATAGGGCTTGGAAAAGCTGCCGAAGAAATTCTAAATGACAATTATCAAAAAGAAAAAGGAATAGAAAAACTAAGAGATTATTTGGAAGAAGAAGTAAAGAAAAATATAGAAGACATTCACATATATGGTGATAAACAAAATAGAATACCTAATACTTCTAGTATAGCTTTTAAAGGAGTAAAAGCCGATGCCTTAATGCTAGTACTAGAATCTTTTAATATCTATGTATCAACAGGTTCTGCCTGTAACGCTGAAATAGCTTTACCATCCCATGTCTTAACAGCTTGTAAAGCAAATTTAGAAGATTATAGTCCCATCAGAATAAGTTTAGGTACATATACTACAAAAGAAGAAATAGATGAGTTTATAAAAAGACTAATAGGTATAATAAAAATGATGAGAAAGGATATTAAATAATATGAGCAATATAGAAAACCCAAGTAGTAATCTGTTTAGATGACAATATTAAATCAATCATGGAAGGATACCTATGGTGAATATATAACCTATGAACACATAGACGATGAGTTTAATATAGATAAACTAATTAAAGGCTTTGGAGAATACATAGCTAATCCGGACTATGATTTATATATGATATCTAAAGATGGGAAAAACATCGGCATATTAGAGCTGGGTCATTATGACGAACAATATAAAGATGATATGTCTGGTGTCGGAGAAATAAGAACCCTTCATATCAAAAAGGAATATCATAATCAAGGCATAGGTAGCACAGCTTTCAGCTATGCAGAAAAAAAACTTATAAAAAGAGGCTATACAACCATTTGTCTATGGGTAAAAAAACAAAATACAAAAGCGATAGATATGTATAAAAGAAGAGGTTATAGAATAACTTCTCATACTTGCGAGAACCCTTCAGACGGAGCACCTTCCATGATAATGGAAAAAGTGCTATAATTACTTCAATTAGAAAAAGGCATAAATATGCTAAGGAGTGTGAACAAATGAAAACTTTTGAAGAAATGTGGGAAGACTTAAAACCATACTTAAGTTGTGAAAAAGGATTAGATGAAGGATATTACGACGGAAAGTATACAAGATACTTTGCTAGATATTGTAAACATATAGTAGGTGTTGATGTATCTCAAGAGTTTTACGAAATTGCCAAAGAGAATCTAAAAGATTTAGATAATGTCGAACTAAAAGTGATGGATGCTTTAAAAGTAGATTATCCGGATAAATATTTTGACGTAATACTATGTACTAGCTTTCACGAATTTGATTTAAGTGGTAAAGAAGAATTCAAAATGGACCTAGATTTGAAAAGAAGAATACTTAACGAAATGTCCAGATTAAGTGATACTATAGTATTTGCTGAAATAGACCCAGACAATCTATCTGCGGAGTTATATAAAGTCTTTAATCCAATTGAAGAACACGGGATTAGAACTCAAAAATCAAATGAACTAATCGATCAGGTATTAAAAGAAAATGGTTATAAACTAATACTATGTGATAGAGCTGTTGATAAAATATCATACAATTCTCGAGAAGAATTTAAAGAAGACATGTTAGCTTGGTGGGCCGAAGTACATGTACCAGAAACAGAAGAAGAAAAACAAGAAATGCTAAAGAAGATAGAGGATATTCTTGAATCTAGAAAATTCTTAACGAATTTATGTTTTGATGACGTGTTTAGATACACGGTTTATAAAAGAGGTTAATATATGGCTGTTTTAAGAAACTATAAAATATGTGATAATGCAAAAGAATGTGGGGGTATTGCCGCATGTCCTACAGGAGCATTATCATGGGACGAAGAAAAAGAAACAATAGTAATAGATAATAAAAAATGTGTTAGTTGTGGTGCGTGTGAAAATAGTTGCCCAATTGGGGCCCTTAGAGTAGCTTATACTGACGAAGAATATGAAAGAATTAATGAGGAAATAGAAAAAGATCCCAGAACAATAAAAGACTTATTTGTAGATCGATATGGTGCAGAGCCATTGTCAGAATTTTTCATGATTAATGCTGACGAAATAGAAACAAAAGTTAGCGAAGGAATAACGATAGTTGAATGTTATGAAGAAGAAACCATACAATGCCTAATAAAATCTATTCCTATAAAAGAAATAACAGCTACAATGCCAAAAGATACCCAGTTCTTCAAGACAGAAGCCACAGATGAAATAAAAGAAAAATATGATATTACCATTCTGCCTTCTTTGTTATTGTTTAAGAATAAAGAATATTTAGGAAAAGTTGAAGGCTATTACCAAGTTGACCAACAAGAAGAACTAATCGCTAAAATAAAAGAAATAATTAGCTAATTACTATCTAATACTAAGAAAAAGGATAATGATTTCATTATTCTTTTATTTTTCTCTTCTTTTGACAAGAAAACAAAATATTGTTACACTTATAAATATATAAAAGAGGGATAAAAATGGTAAAGAAAATAACAAATCTTAGAAAAAAAATAAACATAAAAATGATTAGGAATATTATTCTATTTCTTGGCTTAATAGCATTAACTTATTGGCTAATATTCAAAGATCAAGATATGGGGGAATTATATAAACTGATTAAATCTACTAATAAGATTTATCTTATATTAGGAGCACTAGTAATGTTTATGTACTATGTCATGGAAGCATTTAACATTAAATGCTTGCTTAAAGTATTTGGAGATAAAGCATCATTATTTAGCTCCTTAAAATATACATTTATTGGTTTTTTCTTTAGCGCTATAACTCCTGCTGCTACTGGAGGACAACCGATAGAAATCTATTATATGAATAAAGATAATCATTCTGGTCCCAATTCTACCCTAATTATGCTAATACAGTTATGTGGATTCCAAATATCAACCATATTACTAGGTATTATCTGCGCTATTATTAATCATAATATTTTTACTGGCGGATTATTTTGGTTATTCTTGCTAGGACTAACTATAAATGGTTTGGCTTTATTCATTATGTTGGTATGCATTTTTTCTAAAGAGACTTCAAAAAAAATAATTAACATCTTTCTTAAGTTAATGAAAAAACTAAAAGTGAAAAAATTAGAAGAAAAGAAAAAAGATATTTATAACGGACTAGAAAAATATAATGAAAGTGCTATCTTTATAAAGAATAATAGATTAGAATTCATTAAAGCTATTTCCAGGGTGTTTATCCAAATAGTATTCTATTATTCAGTTCCATTCTTTGTTTATAAATCATTCGGCTTAAGCGGTTATAACTATATTCAGATATTTATGATGCAAGCCGTATTATATACGACAGTATCATCACTGCCTTTACCGGGAGCTATCGGCATCAGCGAAACAATATTTTTAAAAATCTTTAAACCTGTATTTGGCAAAAAGCTAATAAGCGGATCAATGTTGCTGAGTAGGGGAATTACTTTCTATCTATATGTTATAGTTAGTTTAATAGTTGTAATTATTACAGCAATTAAAACAAAAGATATCATAAGTGAGATAGATAAAAAAGCAGTTAAATATGATGTGGCTACTTCAAATAACAAAAGCCAGTAATACGTATAATTATTACTTGCTTTTGTTATATACTCTATATATAGTCAAAAAAGAAAAAAATCCAAAACAAATTGGATTTTTTTTAATCACTTTCTAGATACTTTGATAGATACGTTTTGCTATCAACCAACTCGGTTCCGTCAATAAAATGAGAGTTAGTTTCTATACCTGTTACAGTACCATCAATAGCACCAGTAATACCCATTGTTATACCATCGTAATAGTTTAAAGTACCGACACTTACTATTCCATATGTCTCTCCTCTTATATTTGGAGAAAGAGTATCTATAGTTCCATCATTAGAACCGATATTTAATGTTCCTTCATTAGAAACGGCCTGCTGAGCAACTCCTATTATTGTCCCGCCTGTTATATTCATAGTTCCATTTCGTAAGTTTTGAACTGTGGCCCTTGCTAATGATGATTCATTTCCACTAGGGGATCCTGTTGTAGTTGAACTTAAATAAGCACTGCCAGAAATATCCACAATTCCACCAGCTCTATTATATATTACTTGTCTTGTACCAGTAGATGTAAGATTACCTCCGGTAATTATTACTCTACCACCATTATAATTGTTAATTAAAGCTGTATCGGCATTTGTAGTAATATTACCATTTTTAATTTTAACTGTCCCATAATTAGTTATTACAGCGTTATTACCAAAGTTACTAATTGTATAACTACCTATATCCAATTCTACTTTTTTAGAAGAAATAATATTGACATTTTCTGTGATATCTCTAACTATCATAATAGTGGTTTCGGTATTATTAGGAACGTTATTAATTGCTTCTTGTAGAGTGTTATAAGGAACACCATTAATTTGAGCTACCATTACCTGTGTCCAATGAGCATAGAATGTAATATCACCATTAACAATGGTACTGTCATCTATTTTTGTTCCGCCATTAGCTTCAGTATACCATCCGTCGAAATAATGGCCTGAATATGTAGGAAGCGGAAGTGTACCAACTTGATAACCATTTGGAACATCTCTTGTTGTTTCGTTAACAACTCCTCCGTTTGGATCGAATGTAACTGTATCTATAATAGCTAAGAATAAAGTTTTATAGACAGTGCCGTTTATATTTTCTGTAGAATTAAAGAAAACATAATCATCTTCTTTATCTACTATCTTATTAACATTATTAACCGCAGCGGTTTTACCCTTTAAAACACCATCATAAAAATTAAAATCAGTTGTACTATTAATTCCATAAGTATTCCCCCGAATTGATATTGCCTCATTATCAGGAGCACCATCTTTTATTCCAATAGTTAATGTTCCAGCATTTGTTACCCCATTTTGCCTTGACGCTATAATAGTGGCTCCGGTTATAGTAAGAGTTCCTCCAGCAAGATTTTGAACAGCAGATCTATCGGAACTGGTATTGCTCAAATATGAACCATTCCTTATAATCGCTGTTCCACCATTATTATAGAGTGCTTGCTTCCCTCCGGTAACCACAATCCTTGCCCCGTCGATATCGATCATTGCCCCAGATTCATTATTTATCGCTCCATTACCAACAGAATTAGAGTTAATTTCGCCGTTTATAAGTTTGATACTTCCATGGTTTATTATTACATTAGTATTTTCATCGTTGTGCCAAACTTTCTCGCCTAAATCAAATACTATATTCTGAAGAGCAGCCACCTCAACAGCTTCTGTAGCATCTTTTAATAATAGTATTGTCGTTTCAGTATTATCCTTTGGAACAGCTGCAATAGCTTCCTGAATGGTTTCGTAATACGTATTGCCTATTCGAGCCACATAAGCTGAATCATAGAACTTAAAATTAATATAAGAATTTAATACTCTATTATTAATAGTGGTTAAAGAATCAATATATTTGAAAGTAATCGTAATCTCAACATCCTCTTGAGGATCTAAAACATCCCCATTTTGTATACCGCTTACCACAAATTCTATATCTGTATTATCATATCCTGTTCCTGGAGAATAAACCGCATCATTATATATCGCCGGCAAAGAAGTATTATTCTTAATAGTGACTTTATATGTAATAGTAGATGATAAAGTATCTCCCAAAGTAATCGTACTATTCATTAAAGTTAAGTAAGGTTCTCTAATTATACAATCATTTTGATTAGCATTATTACTACTATCAAATACAATATTAGTTATTAATATATCTTCTTCCATTTCAGCAGTAGCAGTACCATTAATATGTAAACTAACATTAGATACTTGAGCATAACCAATACCAAGTATAAGAATAGCAAATAGTATAATTAAAAGTAATGACTTACTACCTAGTAAAGAAATATTTCCTTTTTTATTTATATTAGGCAAGTACATAAACCACCACCTTACTATTATTACAATTATACCCCAAATATTATTTCAATATCAACATCATATAAAAATTTCTTAATTTCATCACTAAAATTTCACATTAAAGATTTACAATAAAAACACGAAAGGAGAGATAGGATAGAATAAATAATTTGTAAGACTTGATAGAATGAATACTATATTTATTATTAGTAATTAAAGCCCTAAGGTGCTTAAAACCTTTTATACATGTAATTAACTATTAATAAATATCTTGATATATATAAGAAGAAAACATTTGAGTTCTCTTCTTTTTTTTGATATATTACCCTTGGGTGAAAACAATGGATATAAAAGAACTGGTTATACAATTGCAAAAACAAGAAGAAAAAATAAACGATATAGGGAGGTCTCTTTGACGTTTCTGGCAAAGAAAAAAGAATTAGAGAATTAGAAAACATAATGCAAAATCCCGATTTTTGGAATGATGCTGATAAATCTAGCAAGATTAATAAAGAACTAAGTTCTCTAAAAAAGGAGCTAAGCCTCTACAATAGAATTAGTAAGAATATCACTGATAACAAAGAAATGATAGAATTGCTGAAATTAGAACAATCCGAAGAAATATATAATGATCTCGAGAAAGATATTAATAATATCGACATCCAACTAAAAGATTTGGAAATCAATACTCTGTTAAGTGGAGAATATGACAATTATGACTGCTATTTAGAGATACATCCAGGAGCTGGCGGAACTGAAAGTTGCGACTGGGCCTCAATGTTATTGAGAATGTATGAAAGATTTTGCGATAAAATGGAGCTTAAACATGAAGTATTAGAATATCAAGATGGAGAAGAAGCAGGTTTAAAATCGGTTACCGTTCATATTAAGGGAGAACTTGCATATGGATACTTAAAATGTGAGAGGGGTGTTCATAGATTAGTAAGAATATCTCCGTTCGATTCAAACAAAAGAAGACATACATCATTCGCCTCAGTATCGGTTGTTCCCGAAATAGATCAAGAAATTAATATTGAAATAAAAGACGAAGATATCAGAATAGATGTATACTGTGCTAGTGGACACGGAGGACAAGGGGTTAATACAACACCTTCTGCAGTTAGAATAACTCATTACCCATCAAAAATAGTTGTTACTTGTCAAAACGAAAGAAGCCAACTACAAAATAAAGAACAAGCAATGAAAGTCTTAAAGAGTAAACTATTTGCTTTAGAACAAGAAAAGAAAGAAAAAGAAATAGCCGCCCTAAAAGGAATTACTAATAATATAGATTTTGGTAGCCAAATAAGGAGTTATGTTCTAGAACCATATAAACTAGTTAAAGATTATCGCAGCAATTTTGAAACGTCTGAAGCGGCCAAAGTTTTAGATGGCGATATTAAACAATTAATAGAATCAATACTTAAGATTAAATAAAGGTTGTAATTGTTAAGATTATAAGATAAAATACGCTCTAAAGAGGGGAAAACAATGTTAGATACAATTAATTATCTAGAAAAACTTTTAACAGATGGAGACACAATTGTACTTGGATTGTCAGGAGGACCTGATTCAATGTGCCTTCTAGATATCCTAATAAAGATCAATAAAAAAATAAAAATAGTAGCCGCTCATATTAATCATAATATAAGAGAAGAAAGTGACCAGGAAGCACAATTTATTAAAGATTACTGCCAAGAAAAAAAAGTATTGTTAGAAACTACTAAGTTTTCCAAAAAATCAAAAGATAAAAACTATACAGAAGCAGAGTTAAGAGAAAAGCGCTATATATTTTTTGAAAACATGATAAAAAAACATAATGCGAAATATCTATTTACTGCTCATCATGGCGATGACTTGATAGAAACAATACTAATGCGTATAACACGAGGTTCTGATTTGAAAGGATATGCTGGCTTTGATTTAGAAACTCCTAAAGATGGATATAGTATTATTAAACCGCTTATATTTACAACCAAAAAAGATATTGAAAAATATAATGAAGATAATAGTATTCCTTCGGCCGAAGATCAAACAAACAAATCAGGGAAATATACAAGAAATAGATACCGTCATAATGTTCTGCCCTTTTTAAAGCAAGAAAACCCTCAAGTACATTTAAAATATTTGAAATTTAGCCAAGAGCTAGAAAAATATTATAATTACGTAAATAGAATAGTTAATGAAGAATTTCAAAAGAGATATAAAGACAACTATTTAGATCTAAAAGATATATCTAAATTAGATGATTTTATCATAGAGGGCATAATTAAAAAGATATTGGATATTAACTATCCTGATAATTTGTATTTAGTTAGTGATAAACATACAGAAATGATAAAAGGCTTAATAAATAATAAAGCGCCGAACTCGCAACTAAATCTACCTAATAACTTAATAGTTAAAAAAAGATATAACAAATTAACTATTACTAAAGAAAGTAGTACAAAAGAAGACTATTGTATGGAGCTCAAAGTCAACACCTTGTTGCCTAATAATCGTACTATAAGTATTCTTAGTAAAACAGAGGAAAGCAGTAACTTCTATACAAGATTAAAAAGCTCTGAGCTTGTTTTGCCATTATATGTCAGGAATAGAAAACCTGGAGATAAAATGACAATTAAAAATAGTGAGGGGTCAAAAAAAGTAAAAGACATATATATTGATTGCAAAATAGAAATCGATAAAAGAGATAATGAGCCAATAGTAGTTGATAGTAAAGGAACTATAGTTTGGCTACCAGGGCTAAAAAAATCTAAATTTGATAAATCAAAAGACGAAGAATATGATATAATACTATGGTATAACTAAATTTTTATACATTTGAAAGGAAGAGAAATAATGAAGAAAAAGCAAAACGCCTATATGGCCATGTTACCATATATAATATTAGCAGTAGTATTAATTGCTACAATGTTTATTATGAATTTAGCTAATACAAAAGTTAATGAACTTACAACAGGAGAGCTTTTAAAAGAGATTAGCAAAAACAAAGTAACAGAAATTACAATCACTCCGAAAAGTAGTGAAAGTGTATATTATGTTGAAGGAAAATTAAAAGGATATGGAAAAAACGAATCGTTCAAGTCGAAGGTTATCACAGAAGAGGTAACCAAGATAACTGAATATGTTGAAGAAAACAACATCAAAGAATACGAAACAAATAAAGATCCTGGGTCAAATGATTTCTTATATGTATTTGTTAACGTAGTCCCTCTACTAGTTCTTATAGTAGCAGCTTATATAATGTTCAATAAGTTGGCTTCAGGCAATAATAAATCAATGGATTTTGGACGTAGTAAAGCTAAATTAAGCGAAGATGGTGGAAATACTAAATTTGAAGACGTAGCAGGATTAAAAGAAGAAAAACAAGAAGTAAAAGAATTAATTGACTTCTTGAAAAATCCTAAAAAGTTCCAAAAGTTAGGAGCAAGAATACCAAAAGGTGTATTATTGGTTGGTCCTCCAGGAACCGGAAAAACATTGCTAGCTAAAGCGGTAGCAGGAGAAGCTAACGTACCATTCTATTATATAAGTGGTTCTGATTTCGTAGAATTGTTTGTCGGAGTAGGAGCGTCTCGTGTAAGAGACATGTTCAAACAGGCTAAACAAAGTGCTCCTTGCTTAATATTCATAGACGAAATAGATGCTGTAGGACGTCAAAGAGGAACAGGCTTAGGTGGGGGCCATGATGAAAGAGAGCAAACGCTTAATCAATTATTAACAGAAATGGATGGTTTTGGTGCTAACGAAGGAATAATTGTTATCGCTGCTACTAACCGTCCAGACGTTTTAGACCCTGCTCTATTAAGACCAGGACGTTTCGATAGACAAGTAACAGTAAGTTTACCAGATTCAAGAGAAAGAAAAGAAATATTAGAAGTTCATGCCAAAAACAAGAAATTCTCAGATGAAGTAAACCTTAAAAACGTATCTGAAAGAACACCTGGCTTTAGTGGTGCTGACCTAGAAAACCTTCTTAACGAAGCGGCACTACTTGCTGTTAGAAGAGATAAAGAAAAAATAACAATGGCTGAAATAGATGAGGCAACTGATAGAGTTCTTCTTGGACCAGCTAAGACATCTAGAAGAATAACAGAAAAGGAAAAAAGACTTGTTGCTATCCATGAATCAGGTCATGCTGTAATCGGATTGAAACTTCAAGATGCACAAGAAGTCCATAAGATTACAATTATACCTCGTGGTATGGCAGGTGGCTATACAATGATGCTTCCAAAAGAAGAAAAAATAGCAATTATGACAAAAGAAGAATTAATTGCCCAAATAACCGGATTACTTGGTGGACGTGCTTCAGAAGAAAATTTCTTGGGGCAAATTACCACTGGAGCATCAGACGACTTAAAACGTGCCACAAAAATTGCTCGTTCTATGGTTACAGAATACGGTATGAGTGACCTAGGACCTATTCAACTCGAGGAAAAACAAGAAGGTGTATTCTTAGGAAGAGATTACGCTAAATCAAGAGATTTCTCAGATCAAGTGGCGTTGGAAATAGATAATGAAGTAAGAAAAATATTAGAAGAGTGTTATAAAAACGCTAAGAAGATACTTGAAAAACATGAAACCTTAGTACTTTTAATAGCTGATGCTTTAATGAAATACGAAACAATTACAAAAGAACAAATCGAACACATAGTTGAAACCGGATCAATAGATTCGCTAGAAGAAGTTGAAACCGAAGAAGATAGAAGTGTTAGAGAAGCCAGAGTAGATGATTTGAAAAGAGAAGCTAAAGAAAGAGGAATCAAAGGCTATACCAAGATGAATAGAGAAGAACTAGAAGACGCAATATCTAAAGATGTAACAGGAGAAAATGAGAAAGATAGTTCAGAAAAGGGAGAATAATAATTCTTCCTTTTTCATGGTAATTTCTTTTGTTATATGTTAAAATTAGGTGAGTGAATATATAACATGAAAAGGTGGTACTGTATGGCAAAAATAATTTCACTAGTTAATCAAAAGGGCGGCGTAGGTAAAACTACTACAAGCATAAATTTAGCAGCAGCATTAGGAAAAGAAGGTAAAAAAACTCTCCTTATAGACTTAGACCCTCAAGGGAATGCTTCTATAGGATTAGGATATAATAATGGTGACTTTAAGAATGACGTTTATGATTTAATTTCTGGTACATGTACAGCTAAAGAAGCCATAATAAAAACTAAATTTAAAAATTTGTCAATTATACCATCGACTCTTAATCTTGCTGGAATAGATGTTGAATTTGTCAAAAAAATGTTGGAAAATCCTGAATTTAGACAAAACGAACAACTAAAAAATGCTTTAATGGAGGTTCAAGATGTTTACGATTATATAATCATCGACTGCCAGCCATCTCTTGGTTTATCAACAATGAATGGACTAGTTGCGAGTAATTCGGTTATCATACCAGTTCAATGCGAATTTTTCGCTTTAGAAGGAATTAGCCAACTATTAAATACAATTATTATGGTTCAATCTAACATGAATCCTGAATTAAGAATAGAGGGCGTATTATTAACTATGTTAGACGGAAGAACAAACATTGGGTTAGAAGTAATAGAAGAAGTCAGAAAATATTTCAAAAATAAAGTTTTTAATACTATTATTCCAAGATTAGTTAGATTAGTTGAAGCCCCAAGTCATGGGAAACCAATTAGTGATTATGATCCAACTAGTAGAGCAACCTTAGCATATCAAAATTTAGCAAAGGAAGTGATTAGTAGAAATGAGTAATAGAGCACTAGGGAAAGGATTGGAACAATTGTTTTCTAACGAAAGAATAGATTTCGATAAATTCGAAAAAACAATTGTAGAGGATGCCAAAGAAAAAAGTGACATTGTCGAAATCCCCCTAACAGAGATAAGAAGCAATCCTTATCAACCCCGTAAAGAATTCGATGAAGAATCTTTACAAGAATTTGCTGATAGTATCAAAGAACATGGCGTAATTCAACCAGTAATAGTCAAAAAAAGCATCAAAGGGTATGAATTAATTGCTGGCGAAAGAAGAACAAGGGCTTCAAAGATGGCGGGAAAAGAAACAATCCCTGCCATAATAAGAGACTTTGATGATGATGAAATGATGGAGATAGCTCTTATTGAAAATATTCAAAGAGAAAACCTTAATCCTATCGAAGAAGCAGAAGCGCTAAGTAAGATAATCGAGAAGAATAATCTTACTCAAGAATCAGCATCTAAAAAGTTTGGTAAAAGTAGAAGCTATATTACCAACATACTTGGTCTACTTAAACTGCCGGATAAAACAAAAAAATACGTAACAGAAGGAAAAATAAGCATGGGGCATGCACGTGTTTTGAGTAAACTAACAGATGAAGAAAAAATTAATTATCTTGCAGATTTAATAATTGAAAACGGACTAAGCGTTAGAGATATAGAAAAGCTAGCAAGTGATAATGGTACTATAAAAAAAGTAAGAAGAACTCCTATTATTAATCCAAGATTTAGTATATATGAATCATTAATGAGAGAAAAAATAGGATCAAAAATAAAAATAAAAAACAAGAAAATTGAAATACCATTCGATTCCGAAAAAGACTTAGAAAGAATTATTGAAATACTAGGTATGGGAGTCGATAGTGAATGATAAAGAAAATATTTGAAGGCTTGTTAGAATTTGTTACAAAAAAAGAAATATATGGAACAATTATAATACTAGCTGTAAATTATTTCTTATATCATACTATCTGTATAATTCTAGAAAGTAGAATAGAAAAATCTAAAAATGATTTTGAAAGAAAAAAGCGCAAAACCATTGTCAGCTTAATCGAAAACATTTTAAAGTACTTGATAATAATTATAATTGCTGTATCTTTATTAAGCATATATGGGGTTAATATTACATCAATGGTAGCAGGATTAGGAATTACTGCTACCATACTGGGATTAGCTTTACAAGATACCTTGAAAGATATAATAAATGGTATAAGTATAATGATGGAAAATTATTTCGTTGTGGGGGATATAGTAAGATATAATAATTTTACTGGTGAAGTTATAGAATTTGGCTTAAAGAGTACTAAAATAAAAAATCATGCTGGAGAAACATTAATGATATCAAATAGGAATATATATGAAATTGTTAATATTTCCCAGAATAATCAAAATGTTCAAATTGAATTTAGTATAGCTTATGAGGAAGACGTTGATCGAGTAGAGAGTGTAATAACTAAAAGTATTCTTCCTAAAATCAACAAAATTCCAAGCGTTAAGGACGATAGTTCTCTATTCCTAGGTGTAAATGCTTTAGATGAATCCTGCGTTAAATATTTGATTCAATACCATTGTAACAGAGACTCTCAATGGCGCACTAAAAGAGAAGCATTAAGAATAATAAAAAAGGAATTAGATAAGAACAAAATAAAAATACCTTATCCACAATTGGAGGTGCATAATGAAACCAAAATACGTTCTAAACGATAAAGTAATAATGAAAAAGCCCCACGCTTGTGGAACCAATGAATGGATAATTACTAGAGTGGGAGTAGATATAAAATTAAAATGTTCTAATTGCGGTCGTGAAATAATGATGGACCGACTAGAATTCGAAAAAAAGTTAAAAAAAATAATTGGAGGTCAAAATGAAGAGGTTTAAAAAGATTAACTTAAATCCAGTAATGACTTTCTTAATCTTAATACTTTTAACAATAATCTTAAGTGGTTTCCTTAATTTCATAGGATTTGAAGCCACATACAATAAAATTAATATTGAGACTGGAGAATACTCTGTTGTTTCCGAAAGTGTTGAGTCGCTATTCAATTTAAGCGGAATCAAATACATTTTTAGTTCAACTGTTTCCAACTTTACAGCGTTTACTCCGTTAAGTATGCTAATCATAGTATTAATAGGTATAGGAATAATGGAAAAAAGCGGTTTTTTACGAACAGCCTTTACTATATTAACAAAATTCTGTAAAAAATATACTATTACTTTCTGGTTAGTATTAATAAGTATCATGTTTAGTATAGCAGGAGACATAGGATATGTAATAATGATTCCTCTGGCAGCACTACTATTTGGATATGGCCGAAGAAATCCTTTACTAGGAATAGTTGCTGTATTTGCCGGATTAACTTGTGGGTCAGGAATCAGCTTGTTCTTAACATCTATTGATAGTGAGATGTTATCCTATACACTGGCAAATGCCAGAACAATAGATGCCTCTTATACCCTTGGGAATATGGCGTTCTTATTCATAATGGCTTTTACAATGTTAGTGTGTGCATTCATAATAACGTTTATTACTGAAAGAGTATCTGTAAATAATGTCGAAAAATATGAGTTCAAAGACGAAAAAAAAGAAGTGAGATTAGGAAAAAGAGAATACAGAGGTTTAATATTTGCTATCGCTGGCGGAACTATATACCTATTAATCTTCATATACAATATTATCCCTGGTTTACCTTTTTCCGGAAAATTACTAGATTATAGCCAGACTTATTATATAGACAAACTGTTTAGTTACGACTCGTTCTTCAGTAACGGCTTTGTATTCATAGTTACAATGTTCTTTATAATACTCGGATTCTTCTATGGTATTGGCGCTAAAACAATTAAAAATAATAATGATTTTTGCGAATATCTAACTCATTCACTAGATGGTACAGGAAGAACTCTTATACTCATACTATTAGCTTCAATACTTATCAACGTCTTTAAAAAGACCAATATTGGTGTGGTAATAGTAACAACTTTTGCAAACATCATAGGTAAAGGAAATCTTAGTGGATTAGTACTAATAATAGTTTTGTTTATATTTACTGCGATATCCACATTATTCTTGACGAACCCTGTAAGTAGATGGTCTATTATGTCAACAACAGTTGTGCCACTTTTCATGAACACTGGTTTAAGCCCAGAATTTGCTCAACTTATTGCTAGATTTTCTGAGTGTGCAACAATCGGATTGACACCACTACTTGCTTACTTCGTTATCTACTTATCGTATATAGAAAAATATAATCAAAAAGAAAAGCCAGTTACACTCTTTACCGCAATTAGATATCAAGTTATTTATGGTATGACAACAGCTGTAATATTATTAGCAATAATAATTGGCTGGTACCTAATAGGTTTACCTATAGGATTTGGTGGAAGCGTAACAGCATAATAAACAATTGAATATTCAATTGTTTTTTTATATAATAATTTTTGGAAATGAGGAATAAATATGTCTTTAAAAGCAGGTATAGTAGGATTACCAAATGTTGGGAAATCAACACTATTTAATGCAATAACAAAAATGAATATATTGGCAGCAAATTATCCTTTTGCTACAATTGAACCTAATGTGGGTGTAGTAACAGTACCAGATGAAAGATTGGTATTTCTAAACGAAATGTATAAGCCAAAGAAACTAGTACCAACCACCTTTGAGTTTACGGATATTGCCGGTTTAGTAAAAGGAGCATCTAAAGGCGAAGGATTGGGTAATAAGTTTTTATCACATATTAGGGAAGTGGATGCAATCGTAGAAGTTGTCAGGTGTTTTGAAAACGGAAACATTACTCATGTAGAAGGGAAAATAGATCCAATTAGAGATATAGAAATAATAAACACAGAGTTGATTTTGGCAGACTTAGAAATTGTAGAAAACCGCATTAACAAAATTGAAAAGAAGGCTCAAACAACAAAAGATAAACAAACTATTGCTGAACTAGCGGTGCTAAAAAAATGTCAAGATTCACTAAACAAAGAACAAGCTTTACGTAATATAGAATGGAATAAAGACGAATTAGAAATACTATCACCTTTTAATTTTATTACTTTAAAAAAGATTATTTACGCAGCTAACGTTAATGAAGATGATATAGCCAGTGGTAATAATACATTTACCAAACAAGTTGAAGAATACGCCAATAAAGAGGGATCAAAGGTAATAATAATGTGTGCGAAACTCGAAGAAGAATTATCTGGACTAGATGATGAAGATAAAAAGGCATTTATGTCCGAACTAGGAATAGATTCTTCTGGATTAGAAAAGTTAATCAAAGCAACTTATGACCTTCTAGGTTTAAAAACGTTCTTTACGTCGGGAGAAGACGAATGTAGAGCTTGGACCTTCAAAGACGGAATGAAAGCGCCAGAATGTGCAGGTATTATACACACCGACTTCCAAAAGGGCTTTATAAAAGCAGAAGTAACGTCTTATAATGATTTAAAAGCTTTAGGAAGTGAAAAGGCTGTACAAGAAGCCGGCAAACTGCGTTTAGAAGGAAAAGAGTATTTAATGCAAGATGGTGATATCTGCTTCTTCAGATTTAACGTAACTAAATAATAACAAGACTCATATCATATTGATTATTTAATTATAACTAAGAAGACTGCAAAAGCAGTCTTTTTTAGAGAAGTAAAATTAATACTATTATAGTTTACAAACGTTCTTATGAATGTTATAATACAAAACGAGTAAGAAATTTACTCCTTGCTTTATTGTGTATAAAGCCGAAAAGACCATAAGGAGGTGTAGAAATGAATAAATATGAAGTAATGTTCATTGTTAAAGCTACAATTGACAAAGAAGAAATTAGTAAAACTGCTGCGAATATGCAAAAGATAGTTACTGATGGTAAAGCCAAGGTAGTTGAATTTAAGGAATTGGGCGAAAAGAAATTTGCTTATCCTATTAAAAAAGAGACTAATGGTTATTATTTCTTAATGCATATTGAAGCTGATAAAGAAGTTGAAGCAGAATTAAATCGTAAAGCTTCTTTAGATGAAAATGTTTTAAGACATTTAGTTATTAAATTAGATGAGGAGTAAGATTTATGAATAGAGTAGAATTAGTTGGAAGATTAACCAGAGATCCTGAATTACGTACAGTATCTAGTGGTATAAGCGTTGCTACTTTTACAATCGCTGTAAATAGACCTTTTACCCCACAAAATGGTGATAGAGAAGCGGATTTTATTAATTGCCGTGTATGGCGTAATCAAGCTGACAATTTAGCCAAATTTTGCCATAAGGGTGATCAAATAGGTGTAGAAGGTAGTATTAGAACCAGTAGCTATGATGCACAAGATGGAACTAAAAGATATGTTACAGAAGTTCAAGCGGATCGTATAGAGTTTTTAACTCCTAAAGGAGGGAACTCAAATTTCCAAAATTCTCATGATGACTCATCAAATAATTATGCAGGTAACTCATCAGCAGATATAGCTACAACTGATATTAGCGAAGATCCTTTTAAAGATTTTGGTGACGAAGTAGCTTTAAGTGATGATGATTTGCCATTCTAAAAAGGAGGATTACAATGGCTGAATTTTATCGTAAAAAGAAAAAGATTTGTCAAATGTGTGCTGGAAAAAGCGTTGATTATAAAGATGTTATGATAGTTTCTAAATATATTAATGAAAAAGGAAAGATAATGCCTCGTCGTATGACAGGAGCATGTGCAAAACATCAAAGACACATTGCTAATCAAATCAAATTAGCTAGATATATGGCTTTATTACCATATGTAAAATAAAAAATACTCTTTCGAGTATTTTTTTTGTTTTATAATAACTATTGTAACAATAAACTAGCAATCTTAGTTGCGTTTCCCGCTCCAATAGTAATAACTATATCTCCTTCTTTAACATGACCTTTTATATAACTAGCTATTTCATTATAATCCGAAATATGAATAGCTTTTTTATTTAATTTCTCTAACTCTTTTATTAAGCCCTCCTCGTGTATATTAAATATATTAGTCTCTCTAGCCGGATAAATATCCATAACAATTATATTATCAAAGTCCTTTAAACTATTAGCAAACTCCTCAAGGTGATCTTTAAGTCTACTAAATGTATGAGCTTCAAAAACAGCCCAAGAGCTATTGTATTTCATATGTTTAATGCCCTCAAAAGTAGCCTTAATCTCGGTAGGATGATGCCCATAATCATCATATATCCTTGCCCCATTTATCATTCCTTTATATTCCAATCTTCTTTCGGCACCAGTAAACTTTAGTATTGCTCTTTTTACGGTATCTATTCCTATTTCATATGCATCACACATTGCAACACAACAAAGACAGTTGAATATATTATGTACACCTCTAATTCTCAGAGTTAGGTGATCTACTAATCTACCTTTATGATATACATCAAAAGAAGGATACCCCTCTTCATCATACGTAACATTTTTATAATACCAATCAGCATCATCACCCTTACCAACAGTAATAACACTAGCTTTAGTATGATTTCTTAATTCATAACACCTTTTATCGTCTCTGTTAATAACTAAAAAACCATCATTTGGTAAAAGATTAACATACTTTTCAAAACTTTCTTCTACACCGCCAATATTTTTAAAGAAATCCAAATGATCATCATCTACATTCAAAACGATAGCACTTTTTTGTTTAAAACTATGATAACTATTATGATATTCACATGCTTCGATAATAAAATAATCGCTATTACCAACCCGGTAATTCCCATTAATAGCATTAAGAGTTGCTCCAACCTGAATAGACGGATCAAGCCCAGCTTCAATAAATGATAATGCTAGCATGCTAGTTGTACTAGTTTTGCCATGAGTTCCAGCCACGCCAATAGTATCCTTAAATAACTTGGTTAATTCTCCTAAAAATTCTCCTCTTTCTACACATTTAATTCCCAGTTTTCGAGCTTTAACCATTTCGGGATTATCTTCCTTAACAGCAGCAGTATAAACTATTAAATCGATATCCTTAGTAATATTATCTTCGACTTGTCCTATATTTACTTTTATCCCCTGTTTTTCCACCCAATCGGTTTGCTTGGATTTAACATTATTAGAACCCCAAACATTATAATTCCATCTCTTCAAGATTAAAGCTATACCACTCATGCTTATGCCGCCAATACCGACAAAATATATATTTTTATAATCTTTAATATCTACCATATTAACCCTTCTTTACTAATTCTTTAAATAAATCTCCCTTTTCTTCAAAATTCTTAAAAGCATTATAACTAGGAGCAGCTGGAGATAATACACAAATCTTTTTTGTAACTTTTTTAGCCGTTATAACAGCCTCTTCTAAAGTACTAACTTTAAACACCTTTTTATTTACTAACTCTTTAGCAATTTTATATCCTGTATCAGGCATTGCTATAATATTATCTATTTTTGAATTATTTAAATAATCAATCAGAATACTATAATCTATACCTCTATCTAATCCTCCAAATATTAAAGTGTCAACTTCTTTCAACGCTTCTATACAATTAATAGTAGCTTCAGGAATAGTAGCAATTGTATCATCATAATATTTAACTCCATTATAAGTTCCAAAGTATTCCATTCTGTGCTTTAGAGGTTTAAAAGTCTCAATACTCTTCCTTGCTTTTTCTAAATCTAAACCTAATAAAATACATACCCTTAAAACAAATAGAATATTTTTGAAATTATGTTCTCCGATAATCTCTCTTTTACTGCTTTTATCATAAATAATCCTGTTTTCAAAAATAACTCTATTATCATCTATTTTGAAATCTTTATATATATCTAACTTATTACTATGAAAAGGATTTTTACTTATCTCATTGTTAACATTAACTAATTCACTATCATAAAGCATATAATCGCTACTGGTTTGATATCTAAACATATTCAATTTAGAATGCCAATAATCTTCTAGATTAATATGATATATTAAATGATCTTCAAATAGATTTAATACTAACCCGATATGAGGGGAATAATGAATCATTTCCAATTGATAACTAGAACATTCAATAACTAGTATGGTATCTTCCTTTATATCTTCAATATAATCCAAAATAGGATTACCTACATTTCCTAATAATAAACAATCTATATCCTGATCTTTTATAATTTTATATAACAAAGATGAAGTAGTACTTTTTCCTTTTGTCCCAGTAATACCAATAATATTATTTCTATCTATCTCTAGTAATAATTCTAATTGTGAAGTAATCTTATCTTTAACTATTTTAACTAATTCATTAGGAATTTTTACTCCTGGCGATTTTATAATCATATCATAGTCATTTATACTATCTAGATAGTTTTCTCCAGTAATAACAATAACATTTTTGTCTTCTTTCAAATAATCGTTTTGTTCTAATAGCTTATCATTTTTATCAATAATAGCTATTTTTTTGTTGGGTAAATACCTTCTGATAAAATTATAACTTGACTTTCCTTCTTTACCAAATCCTATAATTGCTATAGATTTATCTATTATATTAGCCACTATTTTTTTATACATATTTATTAATCTCCTCTTTAACGCGTATTACAAATTCATCAGGAACATTATGTGCATCATTCCACCTTGATTCTAATCTGTTACTAGTATCTTCTAATTTATAGTTATCTTTATAGTATTGAAGAAGAAAAGGCAAGTCATCTAATTCTTCAATTAATCTACTTGCAGCATATCTTACTTCGCTATAAGTGCCAACACACTCGAATGGCTTATTAGTGCTATACCCAATTAATTCGATGAAAGTATTCAACAAATCTTTTCTTTCAAATAAATCTTCTCCAAATATATCTACCAATTTTTCTTTATATAAGAACGGCGCTAATATAGTAAAGACAAACAAACATTTAGGACAGTTACAGCACCATTCCCATGGTTCTTTTTTACTTCCTACATTACAACTCTTAAAAGTCTTATGGTACTTGTCATAATGAGAAAACAACATTGCTATTTGGTACTCACTCAATGGCCTTAATAAGCTAAAATAATGAATGTCTATTCTAAAATACCTATCTGCATAGTTATTAAAGTCTCTTTCATATTCAAAGGTCTTAGAATACTGATGATTTATCTTTGTTCCGATTATATTGCTTTCATTAGAACTATTTTCGTTACTTAAAGCAATATATTTTTTATTATGAATATAAGCGCACAGATAAGAAATAAATGATACACACGCACTAAAGGGCGTATGTCCATTAATAAAACCCTGTTTATTAAGATCCAACATATTTTTATCCAAAACCCTTTTAACAGTAATAGGCTGTTCATAACCTCCAATTTGTGCGCACTTTCTAGTAATCTCTTTCGGATTGATTATAAAAGCATTGTTATCTAAACCTCTTAGTATTTCTAAAGAAACAACACTATCTTTACCACCACCAATAGGTATTATATTACCATGCCCTTTATAATCAGGATATATAATTTCTTCTTTTTTACATTCACATGTTATATTCATAAAATCATCTAAACTAACGCTAATACCATTAGTATAGAATAATTCTCCCAACCCATAGTAATACGTCTTTTTAAAGAAAGATATTTGTTTTTCATCAATATATCCAGCTTTAATTATTACATTCTTACTACAAGTACATTTCCAATAACTAATTAGCTCAATTAGTCCTATATGAAAGACTAAATACCTACTAAAACTATCTATTTTAAATTTATCTACTTCTATATAGGGATGATATTCAGTTAAACCTGGTACTATATAATTAAAAGTAAGTCGGTATTTCTCACCAATATCATCTATACTAAAGCTATCAAAAATGAAAACATTATATTTATTACTTAATTCCAAATATTTATCCATAAAATCACTCTTATCTAATAATAATTATAGCATAATACCCTTGCCAAAGAGTTATAGTTTACTATGTACTTAACAGTATTATGTACTTTTTAGAATAAAATGATTGTGATAAAATAATAATAGAAATACTAGAAGAATATTTAAATAGCAATAACACATAAATATGATATAATAAGTAAACAGCGAAAAAAGGAGTGATTATTGATGAAAGTAATACTACTACAAGATGTAAAAAAGCAAGGAAAAAAAGATCAAATCATAGACGTTAGCGATGGATACGCTAACAACTATCTAATAAAAAATGGTCTTGCTATTCCAGCTACTCAATTATCAAAACAAAGATTGGCTAAAGAATTGGATATTAAACAAAAAGAAGAGGATGCTAATATTCAAAGATGCCAAGAACTGGCTGAAGCACTTAAAAACAAAGAAATAATAATAAAGGTAAAAACAGGAGAACAAGATAAGGTTTTTGGAACTGTCTCTTCTAAACAAATACATGAAGAACTAAAAAAAATGAATATAGATGTTGATAAAAAGAAAATACTATTAGATCATCCATTAGATTCTTTGGGAACTCATATAGTTACCATTGAGTTGCATAAAAAGGTAAAAGGGGAAATAAAAGTTACCTTAAAGAAATGAGGTGGTATGAATGCCTGCTAGAAAAATGCCACAAAACCTAGAAGCAGAAATGAGTGTTTTAGGTGCTGCTTTTTTAGATAAAAAAGCATTAACTAAAATATGCGAAGAAATATATCCTGACATGTTTTATAGCGATGCTAATAGAAAACTATTCGAAGCAATGAAAAGCTTATATGAACAAAAAATCCCGCTAGATTCTACAACTATATTAGATGAACTTGATAAAAAAAAGAATTTGAATTCGATTGGTGGGGTAGAGTATATTAGTGAAGTTATAGATTCTGTAGCAACAGCTGCCAATTTAGAATACTATATAAAAATAGTTAAAGAAAAAGCACTAGTAAGGAATCTAATTAATACAGCTACAGAAATAATAACCGACGCCTACGAAGAAGAGGAAGGCGTTACTGAGCTGCTAGATAACTCTGAAAAGAGAATATTAAACATAGTTAGGGAAAGGCAAAGTAGTGATTTCATTCACATCCGAGACGCTATAGCTAAAGCTCAAGAAAACTTAGAAAAACTAGCTCAAAACAATTCGGATTTAACGGGAATACCTACTGGTTTCTACGATCTCGATAAAGCAACCGCCGGACTTCATGAAGGTGAAATGATAATTATTGCTGCTAGACCAGGTATGGGTAAAACCGCCTTTGCATTAAACGTAGCAACCTATGCGGCTCAGAATACCAAAAAAGCCGTTGCTATATTCAACCTTGAAATGCCGGCAGAGCAACTGGTAAACAGAATGCGTTCGGCAGTAGGACAGGTCGATTCCTATAAAATACAAACAGGAAAACTAAACCACGAAGACTGGAAAAGAATTAACGAAGCCAATAGTCAACTTGCTGAAACTAATATTCAAATAGTTGATGACGCTTCTATCACTGCTGCTGAAATCAAAGCAAAATGTCGAAGCCTAGCCAATTCCGAAGAAGGACTTGGGTTAGTAATAATCGACTATTTGCAGTTAGTAACTAGCGGAGGTAGAAGACCAGAATCTCGTCAACAAGAAGTATCTGACATTTCGAGATCACTAAAAACTATGGCGATGGAACTAAAAGTTCCCGTAATAGCTTTAGCTCAGTTATCTCGTAGTGCAGAAAAAAGAGAAAATAACCAACCTATGCTTGCTGATTTGCGTGAATCAGGGTCAATAGAGCAAGATGCTGATTTAGTAATGTTTATCAATCGAAATGACTACTATAAAGCAAAAGAACAATTAGATAAAGAAAAAAATGTAGTTGCAGATATAATCATTGCCAAGCATCGTAAAGGATCAACAGGAAAATTCCAACTATTATTTGAATTAAATATGAGTAATTTCCGCAATTATCTTGCATCAAGCGAGGAGAATGAATATGAATAAAAAGAATAAAAAGAGTATAACAATCTGTGCAATCGTTACAATTGTATTAGCAATATTACTTGGTTATGATTTCGTAACCATGAAAGGATACACTTCTCCCTATAATAAATATAGAATTTATTTAGATGGAGAAAAGATAGGACTAATAGATTCAAAAGATGAGCTATATAGCATGATAAACAAAGAACAAACTGAAATAAAAGAAAAATATAAAGTATCTAAGGTCTATCCTCCAAAGGGGTTTGAAATAATAAAAGTAAATACATACGATACTAAAAATAGTTCTATTTCGGAAGTATATGAAAAGATTAAGTCTTTAAAAGAATTTACAGTAAAAGGCTATAACGTTATCATTAAGAGTAACGATACAAAGAAAGCACCAATATATATAAATGTACTAAATAAAGAGATATTTAAAGAGGCGTTAGAAAGATATGTAAGAACATTTATAGGCGAAGATAGATATAAACAATATTTAGATGAAAGTCAGCCTGAGATAATAGATACAGGGTTTATAATTGAAAATATGTACTTTCAAGAAAGAATAACTGTTAAAGACGCTTATATAAGTGTCGATGAAAAAATATATACAGATGTAGATGAATTAACTAAATATTTATTATATGGTGATAATACCGAAAAGAAAGAATATACAGTTGTTCAAGGTGATACCGTAGAATCTGTTGCTTTTGCCAACAAACTAAGTGCCAGTGAATTAATAATCGCTAATGATGATATAAAAAGCACAGAAGCCTTACTAGCAATCGGACAAACGGTAAATGTATCATATATAGCTCCTAAAATAACATTAATATATGAAGAACTTGTTACCCAAGACTCCGAACAACAATATCAAACAGTAATTCAAGAAGATAGCAGTCAATATACCTCATATAAAGCAGTAAAACAAAAAGGAGAAAATGGTATAAATCGTATTACCTCTCGTGTTCAGTTTATAAATGGTACTCAAAACGAAGGAGTAACCTTCGTTGGAGACCCTGTAGTTATTAAACCAGTAGTAAATGAAGTTGTTGTAAAAGGAACTAAGAAATATTATGCGCCTCAGCCAGACCCAACAATTGGAGGTGGCGGAGATGTTATTGATATTAGAGGTCAACAAATAGATAATGGTGCTACTTGGGGATGGCCAACAAATACTCCTTATATGATAACATCACCATATGGATATCGTTGGGGAACTCTTCACGATGGTATTGATATATCTGGTACAGGATATGGTTCACCAATTTATGCTTCACTAGACGGAACAGTCGTTCAAGCTCAATGGGGTGGAATGGTCGGAAATTCGGCTGGAATAAACGTTGTTCTAGCACATGATAATGGTTATTATACAGTTTATGCCCATTTATCTAAATTCTATGTTTCACCTGGTCAAAGAGTATCACGTGGCGAGAGAATCGGTGCTATGGGTCATACAGGAAATGCATTTGGTACTCACTTACACTTTGGTGTATTCACGGGTCCTCCATATAATGGTGGAAGATCATTTAATCCATTAAGGTTGTGGCAATAATGAAAATATGTGTACTAGCTAGCGGCTCAGAAGGGAATGTTACTTACGTAGAAACAAATCAACATAAAATATTACTTGATATTGGAACTACAGTAAAATACGTTAAAGATCGCCTTTCTGAGCTTTCTGTTCGCCTTGAAGAAATAGACTACGTATTTATAACTCATGTTCATGCAGACCATGTAAAAGGATTAAAAACACTAATAAAATCATATCATCCCTATATATGCGTAAGCCCCATTATGTTTGCAGAACTTCCAGAACTACACAATTATGATAAAGTTTTTCTATACGATCGTAATACCGAATTAGATGATGCCGAAATAGATATAATAAAAACATCTCATGATGCCTCCGATTCCCGTGGCTTTATCATTACTTCAAATAATGCAAGCGTAGTCTATTTAACTGATACAGGTTACATTAATCAGAGAAATTTCGAATTGTTAAAAAATAAACAACTGTACTTATTTGAAAGTAATCATGACATAGAAATGTTAATAAATGGTCCTTATCCAAAATTTTTAAAAGATAGAGTACTAGGTCCTTATGGACATTTATCAAATAAAGACTCTTCTGTATATCTGGCTAAATTAATAGGAAAAGATACAAAAAAAATAGTATTGATGCATCTAAGTCAAAAGAATAATACTGAAGAAAAAGCCCTAGAAACGATTAAAGAAGTTTTTGCAGAATATGAGATTCAATTCAATTCCAAAAATATCTGCTGTGCTCGTCAAAAAGAAAAAAGTGAGTTGATAGAAATATGATAAAAATAATATGCTTAGGCAAAATAAAAGAGAAGTATTTAAATGATTTAGTAAACGATTATAAAAATAGAATAGCCAAATATCATAAAATTGAAATAATAGAGCTAAAAGATACAAACAATCTTGAAGAAGAAAGAGATAACATTTTTAAACATATCAGTAATCAAGATTATATTATATCGCTAGATATAGATGGTAAAGAGTATGATTCTGTCTCATTATCTAAAATAATAGATAACGCATTCATGACTAATGGAACAATTGCTTTCATAATAGGAAGTAGTTATGGATTACATGAAGATATTAAAACAAAATCAAATCTGCGTTTGTCATTTTCAAAAATGACATTTCCCCATGGCTTGTTTAGGGGTATCCTATTAGAGCAAATATATCGTTCCTTTAAAATACTAAATAATGAAACATATCATAAGTGAATATATTAAAATAGTATTGTGAATCGAGTATTAAAAAGAAAAAATATGTAGCAAAACATATTTTTTTGTTAAATAAAAAATTATATAGCGTTACAAATATATCAAAGACATAAAAGAATAAAAAGTATTGTATATATACCAAAAAGCAATATAATAATACTAGAAAGAGGTTGAAAATATGGAAGAAAAAAATGTAAATCAAAGTAACAAAGGATTATTGTGGGTTACTATCGTATTACTATGTTGTGCTTTTGGTTTAGGAGGATGGTATCTTGGTACCAAATCAACTAATAAGGAAACACAACCAACAACTAATGAAAAAAATGAAAAAGTAGATAAAGTAGTTGATTCTATAGAAGATAAAAGAAGCGCTGAAGACATAATAGCACCTTTCTTAAAAATTATTAATTACTGTGATTCTAAGGAATCGTTCATATATAATGAAGCTACTAAATATGAAGATTTTTCTAGTTCAACAGCAATAGACATTGCCTTGAATAATCTATCTTACGAAGAAAGAACAAAACAACAAAATGAAGATGATGCTGATGGAAAATATCCTGACATCGAAAAGAGTTATATTAAAGAAAAAATAGCATATACTTTTGGTAAAAATAAAAATATAGAATTCCCAAAAAAACTAGAATTTTCAAGCGATAATTTAGATTATAATTTAAACGGAGATAAATATATTTTTGGTGGCCAAGGTGGTGGATGTCTAGGATATAAAGACCATTTTAGAACAAAATATTATGATAGCAAAAAAGAATCAGATAAATTAATTATTCAAGTAAATTACATTTATATTACTTATGATGAATCCCATATTACAGCCGCAGAAGATCCAATAATACCTGTCATTTTCTACAATAACATATCTAAAGAAAGAACAATTTCTAAATTAGATAAAAATGGTACTGAAGAAGATGAAGCAGAAAAACTATTAAAAGGTGAAAAAACAGACTATCTATCATTTACTTTTGGTATAGAAGATGGGCATTACATTTTTGAAAAAGTTGAAATAGTAAAAAGATAATTTATTAATTATCTTTTTTTGTATTATAATATTTATAGCATTTAATAATAAACAGGTGATATTATGATAGGAAATGATTGGGACGAGAAACTAAGCATAGTATGGAGCAGTGCCGGCTTCAAAAAATTTAAAAATAAAGTAGATGAAGAGTACAAAACAAAAACTATTTTTCCGCCTAAAGACTATATATTTAATGCTCTAAAACTCACCCCATACAACAACACAAAAGTAGTAATTGTAGGACAAGACCCATATCATGGTGAAGGCGAGGCCCACGGCTTGTCATTTTCTGTTCAAGAAGGGATAAAAATCCCTCCCTCTTTACAAAATATCTACAAAGAGTTATATGATGATTTGAATATTCCTATTGCCAAAACAGGAGATTTAACAAAATGGGCTAAAGAAGGAGTCCTATTACTAAATGCTGTATTAACAGTCGAAAAAGACAAGCCAGCTTCACATAGAAATATCGGTTGGGAAAGATTAACCGACTACATTATAAAACTACTAAACGAAAAAGAAGAACCGGTTGTATTTATACTATGGGGTAATTTCGCTAAAGAAAAAGCAAAATACATAACTAATAAAAGGCATTTGATAATAGCTTCTCCCCATCCGTCTCCTTTTTCGGCCCGTAATGGTTTCTTCGGCAGCAAACCATTTTCCAAGACTAATAACTTCCTAAAAGAACACAATTTAAAAGAAATAGACTGGAATATATCAAAAATCAAATAAAAAGCTCTTCTATTGAAGAACTTTTTTTATAATTTAAAATCGTCAAATATCTCGTCTTGCATATTTTTTCCGTCGAAAAACGGCTTTATACTAATACCATGCATCTTTGCTACAATATTTGAAGGAAAGACTCTAATCAAATCGTTTAATTCACTTGTATACTTATTATAAAAAGACTTTGCAGCTTGTAGTTTTTCTTCAGTTTTTTTAATCACGCTTAATAGCTTCCTGAAATCCTTACTATCTTCAAGCGTTGGATAATCAGCCCTTAATTGATCTAACGTATTATTATATTCTTGCAACTTTCTATCTAAATCGAAATTACTAATATTGTCTTTTTTAATCTTATCAATACCTTTAAAAAAGCCTTTTTCTATCTTTAAAGATTTTTTTACATAATCCTCTGCTTCAACCAATAAATCGTATTTATTACGCAAAGATTCATCCAACAAGTATTCAGCTTGATCAATCTTTGTTTTGCTATGTTGTAATTTGTTAAATTGATAAATATAGAGAATAGCAATCGCTCCTCCGATTATAACTATAAATAGTACAGCATATAAAATTTCCATGCAATCACCCAATTCTATAACAATTATAGCACATATATAGTTTTACAAAAAAACTAATTTATATTAAAATGTAAATATGGTGATACAATGAAAGTAGAAACAATAGAAGTAGGAGAGTTATCAACTAATTGCTATTTATTAGATATAAATAATAAGGTCGTTATCGTCGATCCGGGAGATGATTTTTTTAAAATAAAAAAAGCAGTAGGATCAAGAAAAGTAGTTGGATTGTTACTTACGCATTTTCATTTTGACCACATTGGTGCTTTAGAAGAAGTGATTAGTTACTATAATGTTAGTATTAATAAAGTTAATGATGAGAATTTCAAATATGAAATACTAGAAACACCTGGGCATACAATGGAGTCTAAATCTTTCTATTTTGCAAAAGAAAAAGTATTATTCGCCGGTGACTTTATATTTTATCACTCCATTGGAAGGACCGACCTTGGAGGAAGCGATAAATTAATGCAAGAAAGTTTGGATACTATATCTAAATATCCAGATGATATAGTTGTCTATCCTGGGCATGGTCCAAAAACAATACTAGGTGAAGAAAAGAAATATTTTAAATACTATTATTGAAAGGAAGACTAATATGATAAAAACAATAAGAGAAATAAAAGCTAGAGAGTTTATACCCCGATTTTTAATCAGTTCAATATGTATATTTATAATGGCCCTGAACTATAACCTGTTCTTTTTAAGACATGACATTGTTTCTGGCGGAGTAAGTGGTGTTGCAACAATTACTCACGGCTTATTAAACATTACTCCAGGGACAACAATTCTGGTATTCAATGTTTTAATGATAGTTGTTAGCTATTTGTTGCTGGGACCTAAAACTACAGGTCATACTATTATTGGCTCCATAATGTACCCAATCTTCGTAGGAATTTCTTATCCGATTGCTACTAAATTATATGCTTATACTTCATTTAGTGAGCTAATAGTAGTTGTTTTAATAAGTGGTTTCATCTACGGCTTCTTTAACGGTATGATATACCGAATGGATTATTCAACTGGAGGCATGGATACTTTAATATTAATCGTTAACAAGTACTTTAAAATATCTACAGGAGCAGCATCTTTATTAGTAAACGTTATAATTATCATTTTAGGGGCTTTCTTATTCGGTATTGAAAAAGCAGCTTATGGTATTATTATTATCATAATGAATACTACATTAATAAATAAGATTCAGCTAGGAATATCAGATTCAAAAATGTTTTATATTACGACTCAAAAAACAGAAAGTATAAAGAAATTTTTAGAAGAAATGCATGCTGGATATACATTCATGAAAACCGAAGGCGGACATTCTAGTAAAAATAATGATATGATTATGTGTGTAGTTCCAACAACATCGTATTATATGTTTAGAAAAGCTATAATGTCTATTGATCCAGAGGCGTTTATTGTAATAAATGATTGCTATGAAGTTTATGGCGGACAACTAAAAGAAAGATTCCCATTTATTTAATGGGAATTTTTTGATATAATAAAAGATACTAAGGTGGTGTGAAATGAAATTCATAGAGATAAAGCATTGTTACAAATTATATCGCGATGGCAATGCAGCTATATCAGACTTATCTTTATACGTAGATAAAGGCGAGTTTGTATTTATTACTGGTGAAACCGCTTGTGGGAAATCAACATTGGTTAAAATGTTATATAGAGAAGAAAAACCAACGAAAGGAACTGTAGTAGTAGGTGGCATAAATGTTGCCAAAGTTCCTAATAGCAAGGTGTATAGATTTAGAAGAAAACTAGGTATAGTTTTCCAAGATTTTAAACTATTACCTAAACTAACTGTTTATGAAAACGTTGCTTTCCCTCTTTCAATGGCTGGTTTGGCTAAGTCAACAATTAGGAAAAAAGTTAGGTTGGCATTAGAAAGAGTAGGATTAAAAGGTAAAGAAAAAAGCTTTCCTAAAAACTTATCGGGTGGAGAACAACAAAGGGTCTGCATAGCTCGAGCAATAATTAATGAACCAAAACTATTAATATGTGATGAGCCAACAGGTAATCTTGACCCTAAGACGTCAAAAGAAATAGTTAAAGTTATTAATAAGATTAATAAAGAGCTTAAAACTACCGTTGTAATGGTTACTCATGACAAAGAGATTGTTAATTCAATGCGCAAAAGAGTAGTAACACTTTCAAATGGTGTAATAGTAGATGATACACAGAAAGGAAGTTATGTAGCCGATGAGATTGATTAGAATAATATATAGAAATATAGTAAATGCTTTCAAAAGTATATTTCGTAACTTCGCTCTTAGTTCAGCGTCATTAATATGTACAACAATTACTTTAATTGTAGTTGCTATTGCTTTATTAACGGCGGGCAACATTAACCATTTTATAGATAGCTTATCTGATAATTTGACAATAGTAGTTTTTGTAGATTCTGGAGCTACTGAACAAGAAATAAAAAACATTGAAAATGGCATAGCCGAAATAGAAGCAGTAAAATCTGATGAAACAATTTACAAAGATAAGAAAAAGATTAAAGAAGAAACTTTGGAGAAGTCTAAAAAAGGTTCAACAATTAATAACATTGTTAGCACATGGGATGATAATAATAATCCCCTAAACCCTGTATTTATTATAAAAGTTAAAGAGCTAGGTCAATTAGAAAAGACTGCTAATAAAATATCCAAGATGGACAAAGTTGCTAGCCTAAAATACTCTAAAGATGTGGAAGACAGAATGCTAACGGTCGTAAAAGTAGTAAAACAAATAACCATTTGGATAATTGTAGGATTAGTAATAGTTACAGTATTCCTTATCGGTAATACAACAAGATTGATTATTTATTCACGTAGTGAGGAAATTGAAATAATGAGGCTTGTAGGAACAAGTAATCCTATCATAAAACTACCATTTGTAATAGAAGGAACTATACTTGGTATTCTAGGTTCTATAATTCCAATAGTAGCAACTATATGGGGATATACAATATTCTACGAAAAACTAGGCGGCTACTTCTATTCTGGAGCAATAGAGCTTTTAGGTGCAACACCATTCACAATATATGCATCATTAATATTGCTAGGAATTGGAACGGCTGTTGGTATGGTTGGTAGTTACGTTGCCGTAAGGAGGTACTTGAAGGTTTAATGAAGAGAAAAATAATACAACTATTACTATGTCTCTTCCTGGTTATTACTACGGTAATACCATTAAGAACTGCTAAAGCCGATGGTAAAACCCTTGGAGATTATAAAGCCGAATTAGCAGCCTTAGAAGCTAAAGCCAATAGAAATAAAAGACTATCACAAGAAGCCCAAAATAGCATTAACGCTAAAAGACAAGCTATAGTGGCTGCTAACAATACTATTGAAGCTAACGAACAAAAAGTAGAAGATTCAAAAGAAAAAGTAATAGAGAGCGAAGAACAGATTAAAGTTAAAACAGAAGAATTAAAATCTACTATAACAGTTTATCAATATGCTGGTTCATCTACAGAATCAATGTTTATCGATTACCTTTTCGATTCTGAATCAATATCCGATATGATTGAAAGAGAAGCTGTTATAGAACAAATAGTAAACTATACTGATCAACAATTAAAAAGCTTAGAAAAATTGATAGATGATAACAAAAAGCTCCAAGTTCAACTAGCTGAAGATAATGTTAGATTAGAAAACTCTATTGAAGCTAACGAACAAGAAGTTGATAAACTTGAAGCATATGTAGCAACCCTTGCTTCGATAGGTATGGATTACGATGAAGAGTTAAAAGCCCTAAAAAATCAAGTTGTACTTTATGAAAGGGCCGGCTGTAAAAACGATGATTCTATCGATGAATGCTATTACAATAAAGGATCGTATTCATCTTCATTCTCCAGACCCTTAAATTCTGGTAAAGTAACTCAAGCCTGGGGACATAATGGCCATGCCGGCATGGATTTGGGCGGCAATGTGCCTGGGACACCAGTATATGCACCGGCGAATGGAACAGTTGCCCATACAGCTTATCACCAAAGTTGTGGAGGTAATATAGTATATATTCATCATCAAGTTGGAGGAAAAGCTTACACATCTGAATTTGGTCATTTGAGAAGTTACGCAGTATCACCTGGTCAAAAAGTAACCAAAGGACAGATAATCGGATATGTGGGTGGAGATTCATCAACCTGGTATTATGATAAATGTACATCTGGAACCCATTTACATTATTCTATTGCTTATGGCTATTATCTAGGAGCAGGAGCAAATGGTTATAAAAGCTGGTCTACATTTAAATCTAATACCAGAGCTACCGCCGACGCATCAATAACAGGAATAAAAAATGTTTATGGTACCAAATGGTCTAATCGTTAAAGGAACTATGTTCCTTTTTTGTTTGTTAAAAATATGATATTATAACTTAATGGAGGTATTCTATGAAAAAGGTAGTTATATTTGGTGGTGGTAGTGGACTATCACAATTATTAAAAGGACTAAAAGAATTTCCCCTCGATATTACAGCTGTAGTTAGTACCGTTGACAATGGTTCTAGCACCGGAAGATTACGAAAAGAGTTTTCTATACCAGCCGTTGGGGATATTACCAAAGTTTTACTAGCTATGTCTACTACATCTAAAGGCGTTAAGGATTTGTTAAATTATCGTTTTGATGACAATAGTAGTTTGGGAAACCATACAATAAGGAATCTTATCATGACGGCTCTTCTAGAGCAGCACAAAGATTTTGCTCATTCCTTACCTGTTTTATGTGATTTGTTAGATGTCAAAGGAGAATTATTGCCTTTAACAGAAGACAACGCCGATTTGATTGGAATATCGAAAAATGGAGAAATCATATATGGTGAAGAACGTATTACTAAATCCGCCGCCGTAATAGAAGATGTTAAATATAGCAAGGATATTACAGTTAATCCTAAGGTGCTAAAAGCAATAAAGAAAGCTGATTTAATAATATTCAGCTCCGGCTCTTTGTTAACCAGTATTCTTCCAAGTATAATAGTTCCAGAAATGATTGATGCTATTAACAATGCCAAAGCAAAAAAAATGTATATATGCAATATGCTAACTCAACCAGGAGAAACTGATAATTATAAGGTGAGCGATCACTTAAAGGTTATTGAAAAACACTTGGGGAAAGGATCAATCGATGTAGTTATAGCTAACAGTGAAAAAATGCCTCAAAAAGCAGAACTATTAGCTAAGTCACAAGGTAAAGATGCGGTGCCAATAGATGAGAAAGAAATAAAGAATATGGGAATAAAACTCATATCTGAAAAACTATTTAAAATAGATGAAGGTTTTGTAAGACATAATGCCCTAAAAACAGCTTACCTTATTTTCTCATATCTGATAGAAGGAGAATAAAATGAGCTTTACTACAAGAATGAAAGAAGAAATAACTCAAAAGGATATAAATAAAATTGAAGCCTTAAATGAGCTTTCTTCATTTGTAAGATTTGCTGGGCAAATAAAAAAAGATAAGATTATTTTGACGATGGAAAATGCCGCTGTTGCAAGACGTATTTATAAAGATATAAAAAACAATTTCGGTATAAACATAAAAATAATAGTCAGAATACAAAAACGCTTTCGTATAAAACAAATATACATATTAGAAATATCTGATAAAATTGATACTATTCTAGCCGCTCTAAACATAAAACAAAATGGTAAAAACATACTTCCTAGCGAAGCTTTGCTAGATACAGAGGAAGAAAAAATATCCTATTTACGAGGTGCTTTCCTAGCTTCGGGCAGCGTAAATGACCCGGCTACTGGCGGATACCATTTGGAATTCTCATCATCATTAAAAAAAGATGGCCTTTATATAGCTAATCTATTAAAAGACTTTAATATTACTTCCAAAGTAATCAAAAGAAACAATAAATACATGACATATATTAAATCTTCAGAAATGATAAGTGATATTATCAAAATGTTTGGTGCAACTAATTCTCTATTCTATTTTGAGGATATCAGAATTTATAGAGACCATAAAAACATGGTCAATCGTCTAAACAATTGTGAGATATCTAATCAAGAAAAAATACTAAAAACCGGCTTGAAACAACTAGAAGACATTAATTATCTAAAAGAACATGATTTATTAGGATTACTAGATGATAATACCAAAGAAGCGGTTCACTATAGAGAATCCTATCCGGAATGCTCACTAACAGAATTGGCAGAAATAATATCCAAAGAAACCGATCGTAACATTGGTAAGTCAGGTATTAATCATTACTTTATAAAAGTAAAAAAATTGGTAGAAAGACATAAAAATAGTAATAAGAACTAACTTATTACTATTTTTTTACTTCCAATAACTAGTATAATTTCCTTGCTCTCCATAAATCTTATCCATTAATACTACATATTTATAAATACTATTATGAACAAGATCACTTCGTCTAACAGTTGTCGCTACTACACCTTTAGTTGTATTTAAAGATTCGGCAATATAATAGTTGTTTTCATCCCAACCAATTAATATTGCAGCATGTCCGTCTAATCCTATTAAATCTCCAGCCTTTACTCTTCCAGAAGCCATTAGCTCATCACTTAAATAAACCAGTTCGCCCAAATCAGTGACATCTTTGTGATCTGGTTCGATACCAGCACCTATATCACCAACATCAAATCCTCCATTAAGTAAAGCCCAAGTAACAAAGCCTGAACAATCTAATCCATTAGGATATAATCGCCCAGTAACGTATACGCCGCCCCAATCAGTATAGTTTTGCAAATAACATCCCCACATTTGTGGGCCAACAAATCTTGCTACTATATCATTCTTCTTCTTAGGACTTAAATATAGTCCTCTGTGATAATATCTTCCCTCACCATCTACATATTTATATGGCTCATAATTTTCTAATCTACCATTTTCATAGAAATAGGGAACTTCATATGTACTTTCTAGTGTTAAAAATCTAGCGGCAGCAATAACCCCGGCTCTAGTTTTATATCCAGCTCTATTAACTCTATCGAACAATATCTTGTCTAGCAGTTCGTTTTCTTCCTCGCTTAACATATTACATGTAAAATACTCTCTCTTAGCAGTCGCGTCCATTTCCTTTATTAACCTTGTTACTATCACGTTAATATCCTTTTCTTCACTTCTATTCTTAATAACTATGGTTGTTTTACCATAAGACTTACCAGTTACTAAACCAGTATCATCTACATCGGCGATTTCTGGATTAATAGAAGAATAAGTAATATTAGTATCTTCTACAACTATTCTTTGCGTTTGGCCAATATATAGATAAATGTTATCTACATCAGTTTTGATGGTTTTCTTATGAATGACATTCTTCTCGTCTTTCTTAAATCCTTCCTTAGTACTATCGTAATTGTCATAACTATCTCTAATGTAAACATCATAATCTTTGTCGTCTGCTATTATACTACAATAACCATTACTCGCCTTTTCCCATTCACTATTTTTAAGATCTATAGCGCTGTCTTTTTCAACTAATAAACACCATGTCGACTTATCCAACTTAAGAGGACTATTACTTACTTCTATATTAAATATTTTCTTGTTTGCAAACCTAACGCTATCAGTCTTTTGAACGTTTATAATTGATGGGCCTACAAAAAAGTTATAATATGCAAATAATGAAATAATGGCAACCAAAAAAACAAAAATAAATGTAATTATTATCCAGTCCCTCTTATTTAACGTTTTCATAACAATACCCCTCAATAACTATGCCGTATTATATCATCAAAACACTCTGTTGTCTAAATTATCATATAATGTAGAATTATTTTACAGTTTTCATTCTATTTAACTTATAATCTGTTCAAAAAAGCAAAAATATAGTATAATAACATATAGAATAAGAGGGATATGCCATGTCAATGATAACTATTACTTTTCCTGATAATACTTCAATAGAAGTAGAAAAAGGATTGACACTATATGAAATAAGTAAACGATACCCACATCAAGAAACAAATATCGTTGGAGCAGAAATAAATAATGAAGTTGTACCTATGGATACCGTTATAGGCAAGAATACTACTGTGAACTTCATAGATATGAATAACATCAATGGTTATCGTATCAATAAATCCGGACTATGCTTTGTTTTAGAAGTTGCTTTAAAAGAGGCATTTGATAAGAAGTATGAAGTAATATTTAATCATTCGATAGGCAACGGTCTACATATGTCTATAGAAGGTAAAGAAATATTCACTTTAAATGACGCTAAAAGGTTAAAAAAAGAAATGAATTTAATCATCAAAAGTGATGAGAGAATATATAATTTAAATGTTGAGAAAAAAGAGGCAATTAACTACTATAACAAAGTTAATGCCAAAGAAAAAGCCGATAACATTCATAATATTACAAACTATATAGTAACAGCATATAAATTAAGAAATTACATAAACTATTTTTATTCGGAAATGCCATATAGTACTGGGTGCTTATCAAAATATGATTTAGTATTCCTAGGAGAAAATCAATTAGTATTACTATTCCCTAGTCCAAATACCAAGTACAAAATGCCAGAATATATTCATTATAAGAATGTTATTAAATGTTTTGAGAATAGTAAAAAATGGGTAAACTCAATTGGTGTTCCGTATTTAGCAAATCTTAATAAAATGGTATCAGAATGCAAGATAGAAGATTTAGTAAA
>CADCFX010000007.1 GCA_902800945.1 uncultured Erysipelotrichaceae bacterium
ATTAGTTGAATAATATTTATTCTAAATTGCAAAGGATATAAATATATGATAGAATTAGGGTGTAATTAGGTAGGTAATGGCTATGACCGATATAAAAAAGAATGAGAGATATATTCCCACTAAAAACTATGTAATTGCAATTGCAGTAATAATTGGTATTTTATTACTAGTTTGGTATTGTTTTGCTTGGTATAAAGTGTATAAAGAAGAGAAGGTTTCTACTTCTTATTTGATAAAGAGTAATGTTATTTCTAATGAAATAAAAGATTTAAATGAAATATTTGATATTTTTTCAGAAGCTCCAGATGAGTATTATGTATATGTTAGTTATACTGGTGATGAAGAAATATTTAATATGGAAAAGTCATTAGCTAAGATTATTAAGAAATATGATATTGTTGATCAATTTTATTATCTAAATGTTACTGGTATTAAAGATAATAAAGATTATGTTAATGATGTTAATAGGGCTTTAGGATTAAGAAACGAAAAAATAGTTAATATACCTACTATTATTTATTATAGGGATGGAGAAGTAGTAAAAGATGGTATTATATCAAGAAGTGATAATAAGATGATTACGGCTGATGATTTTCAAAAATTATTAGATGCGAATAAGATAGAACAATAAAGACCATTAGGTCTTTATTTATTAGGTGATAGATATGATAAATGTTGTTTTGTTTGAGCCGGAAATACCCGGTAATTCAGGGAATATTATGAGAACCTGTGTTGCAACTAATACGAAGTTGCATTTTATTAAACCTCTAGGTTTTTCTTTAGATGAAAAGTATATAAGAAGAAGTGGTGTTAATTATATAGATTATTGTGATTATACTGTTTATGAAAACTGGGATGATTTTTATTCTCAGAATAAAGATGGAGAGTTTTATTTTTTAACAAGGTATGGTCATAAGCCGCATACTTCTTATGATTATAGTGATAGTACTAAGAATATATATTTTGTTTTTGGTAAGGAGAGTACAGGAATACCGAGAGAAATATTAAAACCTCATTTGGATAAATGTATGAGAATGCCTATGACGGATAAAGTAAGGGCTTTAAATTTATCTAATACGGTAGCTATAATGGTTTATGAGGCTTTAAGACAACAGGATTATAATGATTTGCTTCGCGATGAACCGGATGATATAGGGCATAAGGGAAATCATTTTATTGAAGATTTTGAAGGTGAATAGATATGAATTGTAAGTATTGTGGAGCGGCGTTGCCTACTAAAGGTGGAACTTGTCCTAATTGTGGAAGAATGATTCCTATGGATCAAAAGAAGATTATGCGTGAATTGTTAGATCCTAAATGGAATGAGTATCGAGATCAAAATACTGCTATGTATAAAAGTGCTAGTAACACTGATGGAGAAAATGCTAGACTTGGAAAGATGATAGCTATTATGCTTCTTGTAATGGTGGGGATAATAGTTCTTGTTGTTGTTATGACAAATTAAAAGGCTTACCTTCTGGTAAGTCTTAATTTTTCCTCTTCTTCCTTGGGAATTACATAAATAGGTATACCTTTGATAGTCATTTTTAGCCTACCTTTTGTAATTGTTCCTACATGGAGAGTATAGCCATTAGCTTTGTAAGAGTTGGTTTGCGGGGTGTATCTGAACCCTTTTCTTGGCATTTGTCCATAGTTGCCATTGATATCTCTAATAACAATTAGTTTTGGGCTAATGAAAGTTATTATAATTTTTGTTAGATTTTTTCTTTTATCTTCTCCCTTTTCCCAGCGCTTTTGATAACTAGTGTTTTCTATTATTCTTGCTAATTTGTCATGATTTGATAACTTTTCACACATTTTAACCATTTCTTCTAGTTTTATTCCTTGTTGTTTCGTGAAATCCAACTCATTTTGTTCTTGTATTATAGTGTGTAATAATAAATCGCCAAATCTTCTAACTGGAGAGGTCCATTTTGTGTAATTATCTAATCCCATTATGAAGTGTCCTTGGCTTTCTGGTGAATAGAAGGACTGGGTGACATGTTGAAGTATTATATAAGCGGCCTTATCTTTCGTTTTTTTATCCTTTATTTGGCGAAGTATACCTTTTATTTGCATGGTTGGCTCTATGTTCCTGTTTGTATTAACGTGAATTCCGTGATTATTTAATTCCTGGATGATGGTATTCATTTCTTCTTTTGAAGGCGCTTTATTATTTCTATATGGAGCCGGTAATTGAACAAAGTAGGGAATCATACTATTGGCAAGAATCATAATTGCTTGAACCATATCTTGACTTTTTCCTCTTTTTCGTTTTTTAATTCTAACTATTTCTCCTAGTTCATTTTCAATGTATTCGTCTTGTTGAATTGGAAATGCTATATAACCATTTCTTTCTAGTTCTTTCATATATTTACTGGCAATGTTTTGAATAGTTATTATATCATCTTTTAAATCTTCGTAACCAGGTGGGGTGATTCCTGTTTCAAGTATTTTGTTTACATCATCGTATGTGCAATTCTTTTTTGTTTTTATAATACTTGGTTTCAAGTCAAAACCCACAATATTATAGTTTTCGTCAAATTGTACCATTAGTGTTTGGGCTAATCTGGTTTTTCCTTCGTCTAATGAGCCTACTCTTGATAATAGTTGAGGAGGAAGCAATGGTTCTACATTATCGGCCGTATAAACGGACTCGCTTTTTTCTTTGGCATCTTTCCATAATGCGGTTCCAGGTTTTACCCATGGTGTGATATCAACTATATTTATATGGAGTATTATCTGCCCATTTTGAAGTCTGGTTATGAAAAATGAATCGTCTCTTACTTTATTTGTTGGAGAATCGATTGTTATAGTTGGATATGATGTTAAATCCAAACGCCCCTGCAATTCTTTTTCAGTTATGCAAGCCTTTTTAGCCTCTTCTATTGATTCATCAGAAAATCCTGTTTTTAAATTGAATTTTGCTAAAAATGATTTGTGTTCTATCTGTGGATTTTTTTTATTGCCTAAATATTCTAAAACTTTTCCTTCGTATACGTTATGAGTAGGTCGGATTCCTATTTGTACTTTCAAACGATCTCTATGGTTGTATTTTTTTAAAGCGTTGTTTGATATTTTTATAATACAAGGAGGATCATTGTATATATCGATAAGACTTTTTTCCCCTTCTATTTCTTGGACCTCACAGATAACTATTCCATCATATCTTTTAACTATTTTTTCTAATGTTGCGACAGGTCTTCCGTTATCCAGCTTTCCGGTTGGTTTAGCTATGATTGTATCTCTATTTAATAATCCTGAATCGTAGCGAAATTCTATTTGATAACGAATTCCGTTGTAGTTCATATAATATTTATTATTGGTGGCTTTTATTTGGCCGAATATTAAATTGGATGGGAACTCTTTTATAACTCCGTTTTTATCTATATATATTTTCCCTTCTTCTTCCAATATTTTTAAAGCTGTATTCATTTCTTTGGGGTGAATCCCTAGCTCTTCTATAAGAGCTGCCTTAGTATACTTTTGGTGAGTGAGAGATTCTAATATTAGTTCTGTTAGTCTTTTCATAGTTTTTTTCTCTCCTTATTTATATGATTCATATTCATTCATGATATCGTTTATGTAGTTAATTAGTTTTAGAACTTCCGTATAGGCACCAATACTACCACCTTTGTTAGCTACTGCTATTGCTATGTAAGGATTTTTTTTGTCAAATACTATTCCTGTCTCAATAACATCTTTAGAAGCAAAACCTGTTTTAGAAGCACTTGGTTTGTTAGGAATGATTTCTTTAAAATAGTTGTATTTTCCGTTTGCTAAGATGTTCATAAAATTGATACCTTCTTGTGATTCATAACTAAATTTATATATTTCTTGCCAGATTAAAGCTGAACTTCTAGCACTTGTAAAACTCCATATATTATTTGGTGCTAGATATAAGTATTTAGTCCCGAGATTTCTTAGCATTTCGTTGTAGCCGCTTACTCCAAATTCTTTATGTAACATGTTGTGAGCTATATTATCGGATTCCTGAAGAGAATACTTTATAAGATCTTCAACGGTGTAATCTGTGCCTTCGTCACTATTTTTTATAATGCCTGTTCCAGTTTTGTAATCAGAGTTGGTGTAGGTGATAGTTTTATTTTTATCAATGGTACCATTAGCAATTTCTTTATATAAATATAAGGCATATGGTGCTTTAATTGAACTAGCTGTTTCAAATTGTTTATCTACATTATAACCAATAGTCATTCCATCTTTTAAACTGATTATATAAAAGGAAACAGGTGCTTTGTATTCGCTAATATCATCTTTGATTGTAGTGAGTAGTTTTTCGCTTATTTTATAATTAGAATCTAATACTGTTATATCGTTACCATATATTTTGGAATTTAAATCAATGGGATGAAAATCATCATCTACGTAATCTGAAACATCAAATAAGGAATCGTTATATATATTAGTTATTTTGGTAGTTTTTTCGTTGATAGCATAAGAAGTGTTATTATTAGAAGAGGTACATACTATAACGGTTATTAAGCAAATAAGTAAATTTATAGTAGTAAATAAAAATAGATTAGTATTCTTCATGCTATCATCCTCTCTATATAATATTATAATATTTTAGGTTATTTAACAATACGAAAAGTAGTACTTTTATATTCTATTTTTTTAATAATTATGATATTATGAGATAGGATATATACGAGTAATAAGAAAGGGTTTATCACATGGAAGAAATCAATTTAAAAGAGTTGTTTACGTATTTTAAAAATAGAATATTTGTAATGTTAATAATAGTATTGGTAGTATTATTACTAGGATCTGTGTATTCATTTTTTTTAAAGGTGCCTGTTTATGAAA
Source organism: uncultured Erysipelotrichaceae bacterium (assembly GCA_902800945.1). Lineage (GTDB taxonomy): Bacteria > Bacillota_I > Bacilli_A > RF39 > UBA660 > Coprovivens. The sequence continues at coordinate 4,828 of CADCFX010000007.1, forward strand.
GTACGTCTAGTATTGTTTTGGTTAGTGATGAAGGTCAAGCCGGTGGGAATGGAAATAGTTATTCTCAAACTGATGTACAGCTTAACAAAGGTTTAGTTAGTACCTATAGTGAAATTGTTAAATCTAGAAGAATTGCTGAAGCAGTAATAAAGAATTTGTCATTGGATTATACAGTTGATGAGTTATTAGATGAAGTTAAAGTTACTAATTCTGATAATACGGAGATTATTAAAATAAGAGTAATTGATAAAGATAAAGGATTGGCTGCAGAAATTGCTAATGAAATAGTTAAGGTGTTTAGCGAAGAGATAAAATCTATTTATAAATTACAAAATGTTTCGGTAGTAGATGTAGCTGAAGAAGCTGCTGAACCATATAATATTAATTATTTAAAAGAGTTTGCTATTTATCTTTTAGTTGGTATTGTATTGGCTGGTGCTATAATATTTATTATATATTATTTTGATACAACTATTAAGTCTCCTGAAGAAATCGAAAATGGTTTAGGATTGCCGGTATTTGGTGTTGTTCCGGAAGTTAAAAGAAAGCATAAGTAGGTGAAAAGATGGAAAATAATACAGATTTATTGATTACGATTAATCCTAAGTCGATGTTTAGTGAATCGATTAAAAATATTAGGACTAATCTACAGTTTTCTGCTGTTGATAAGGAGCTTAAGGTTATATTAAATACTTCACCTGAGGCTGGAGATGGAAAAAGCTTTATTTCAGCAAATTTAGCAGCTGCTTATGCCCAAGAAGGTAAAAAGGTATTAATAATTGATTGTGATTTGCGAAGGGGAAGAGAACATACCATTTTTGGAGTGGATAACCCTGCTGATGGAGGGTATTCTAATTTGATACTAAATTATAAAGAAGAGATAAAACTGAGCAGATATATTGTTGCAACAAAAATGAAAAATATTGATTTAATACCTACTGGCCCAACCCCACCTAATCCAATAGAATTATTATCCTCACATAGTAATGAGAAATTGATTGCTAGTTTAAAAAAGCTTTATGATATTATCATACTTGATTGTCCACCGGTATTAGGGATAAGTGATACATCAGTATTATTAAAATATAGTGATGCTAACCTGGTTATAGTATCTAGTGGGAGAACGCAGTTTGAATTGTTGGAAAGAACAAAGAAGGCTTTTGAAACTGCGAATAGTAAAATAACTGGAATTGTTATAAATAAAGCTAATGTTAAGAAGAATGGCTATTATTCGTATTATACAAATGACTATTATACAATTGACAGTAAATAGTTACTAGTGAGAATAATACCTTAATTGGTATTATTCTCCTTGATTTAACTGATTTTTATGGTATAATTAAATCGTTCTTGGTCCGTTGGTGAAGTGGTTAACACATAACCCTCTCAAGGTTACATTCATGGGTTCAAATCCCATACGGATCACCAAGTTTAAAAAAAGACGATTTAATCGTCTTTTATTATTGAAGGAGAGATGAAAATGGCAAAAACAAAAAAAGAAGATTTGGAGGAGAATAGCAGAATTGGCTCTTGGGCGAATGGACTAAGAATAGTATGTAATATACTAAAAGTATTTGATATCATAGGAATAGTTTGTTTGGCATTAGTATTAGTGTTTACACCTAAGATGTTGAGAGAGATTAAAATTGATGATGAAAGAATAATTATTTTTAATCAAAAAATAGAGTATTCTTTTAAAGATGTTGATTTCTTGGTTTATAAAATAGACAATGGTAAAGAGAAAAGAATTAATACTAAAGACGTTTATAAGTATTTAAACCTAATGGATCTTGGCAAAACAAATATGAATAAGCTTAGAAATGTAATTATGGTAGATTTGGTATTTGCAATTATATTGTGTGTTATGGAATATTGGATTATTAATACCTTATCTATATTGTTAAAAAAGACTAGAGATGAAAACGTGGCTTTTGTTTCTGGTGGTCATCAGTTATTAAGTAATATTGTATGGGTTGCTTTAGCGATGGAAGTAGTTAAAATTGTGATGAGTGTTTTCACATCTATTGCTATTCCAGCATCTGAAAAAATAACTGCTAATATTAATATTAATCTAGAGTTTATTTTAGGTTTGTGTGTTGTATTCTTTGTTTCTTTATTATATAAACGTGGTGAAGAATTACAGAATAGATAGAAAAGGTGATACTATGACTAAAAGAGTAGTTGTAGGTTTAAGCGGCGGAGTTGATTCTTCCGCCGCTATTATTAAATTACAAGAAATGGGTTATGAGGTAGTCGGAGTAACATTTAGATTTATTGATGATTTTGATAGTACTGATGCTATAGATGTAGCTAATAAACTGGGGATTGAACATTATGTAATAGATTATCGTAAAGAATTCAAAACAGAAGTTGTTGATAAATTTTTGAATGATTATAAAAGTGGTTTAACTCCAAATCCTTGTGTACATTGTAATAGATATTGTAAATTCAATTATTTATTTGAATGTATGAAAAAATATAATTGTGATTACGTAGCTACTGGTCATTATGCTAATATACGTGATGGTAAAATATATAAGAGTTTTGATTTAGATAAAGATCAGTCGTATTTTTTATATAATTTACCGAAGAATATGATGGGTAATATTCTGTTTCCTCTAGAAGGGTTAACTAAAGAGGAAGTTAGAAGTATAGCTTTAAAGGCTGGGTTGGATAATTATAGTAAAAAAGATTCGTTTGATGTGTGCTTTATTAATACTGATTTTAGGAATTATATTAGTAATAATATTAGACAAAGAATTGGTGATGTTATTAATATACAAACTGGAGAAAAAGTTGGTAAACATAAAGGTTTGGCTTTTTATACAATAGGTCAAAGAAAAGGATTGGATATAGGAGGAACAAAAGACAGAATGTTTGTTGTTGGAAAAGATGTTGAAAAAAACATTTTGTATATTTGTTTGGGAGAAGATAGTTCTTATTTAGAATCTGATTCTTGTATAATAGGTGATGTTAATCTTTTAACTGATGATATTATTAATGAATGTAATGCTAAGTTTAGGTATAGAATGTCCGATGTGCCGGTAGAGTTGGAATATCTTGATAATGGGGAGATTATTGTTAAATATGATGGTGTTAAAAGAGTTACTCCAGGGCAAGCTTGTGTATTATATAAAGATGATCAATGTCTTGGTGGGGGAATAATAAAAGAAGTAAGAAAAAATAATAAAAAATTGTGGTATATTTAAGGTATAATTAATATGGTAGGTGTTTATAAGATGAGCATAGAAAACTTAGAAGAATTAAGAAAGACGACTATAAAGAAATGTAATAAAAATAATTTAGTGTTTTTACTAATTTTTCTAGTTATTGTAGGAGTATTTTTTTTAATATTTAAAACTATTAGTGTTCATTTTATTTTTATTGCTTTTATAGTATATATTCCATTTGGAATTATGAATGAGAAAGTTAAAAGTGAGTATAAAAATACTTTTATGCGTTCTTTATTGCCAATTGCAGTAAAAAATTTATTAACTGATGTACAAGTAGATGTTAATAGTGGGATTCCTTCTTATGTTGTAGATTCCACTCACTCTATGTCGACAGGTGATAGGTATAATTCTTCAAATTTTGTTTCTGGGAAATATAAAGATATTAAGGTTATGATGAGTGATGTGCATATACAAGATGAGCATGAAGATAGTGAAGGACATACTTCTTATGTTACGATATTTTTGGGACAATGGATGATATTTGATTTTAATAAGTATTTTAAATCTAATGTTCAAGTGTGGGAGAAAAAAGTATTTGGTGGAATTTCTAGAAGATGGAAGAGCGGCTTAAAAAAAGTAGAATTAGAGGATATTAGTTTTAATAAAAAGTTTAAAGTATTATCAGAAAACGAATTAGAGGCTTTTTATATTATTACCCCTAAATTAATGGAGAGAATTACTGCCGTAGAAGCGGCTATTAATGGTACATTAATGATGGTGTTTAATAATAATCAGTTACATGTTGCTGTTTATAATAATAAAACTACTTTTAATATAAATATTCATAAACGTATTAATTTTGAAGAATTTGCTAGGGAATCTATAAAAGACCTGGATGCGATTATTAAGTTTGTTGATATATTAGAATTGGATAATGATTTGTTTAAAGCTGGAGATGTTAATAAAATGGGGGAACCCGTAGTAGGGGATGTTGCTGAAGCAGCTATTACTTCTTCTAATCAAGGTATTGTTGCGGCCAATACTAAAACTTTAGATTCATCGGTCCAAAAAAATAGTTCAATAGAAAATGTAGATGCGGTTACATATTTTAATAATTTAAACAAGTGATTTATGATATAATAAGTATGAAAGTAGGGAGGAGGTAAAAATATGAATCCTTGGATAATTGTTGTTATAGTTTTAGTTGTAATATTGCTGATAGCTTATATTTCTATTAGGAATAATATAAGTAGAACACAAATTAAAATTGACGAAGCTTCTGCGGGAATTGATGTTGCTTTACAAAAGAGATATGATGTATTAACTAAAATGTTAGATGTTGTAAAAGCTTATACTAAATATGAAAAAGAAACTATTCTGGATGTAATTAAAGTAAGAAAAGGTATGAGCATGGATGAGAAGGCTGATGCTGATAAGAAGATGAATGAAGAATTCTCAAAAATCTCAGTTGTAGCTGAAAATTATCCGGAACTTAGAAGTTCTGATAATTATAAGACTTTACAACAAGCTATAGCTGATACAGAAGAACACTTACAAGCGGCTAGAAGAATGTTTAATTCTAATGTTTCTAGACTAAATCAGCTGTTAGTTACTTTTCCATCAAGTGTAGTAGCTTCATCTATGGGAGTAACAAAGAAAGCTTTCTATGAAGTAGAAGAAGCAAAGAAAGAAGATGTAAAAATGGATTTTGAATAAAATCCTTTTTTATTGTTGAAGTTTTGTGATAAGACGCCTGTATTTATATTTGGAGGTTATGCTAGTTGGTTATTGTTGAATCAATGTTTTTAAAACGTTAAAAGATTTGACAATATAATAACTTGTGTTATAATTTTTGTACAAACGAGGAAGAAGAATAGTAGTACTGATTGTGTTTTATAGAGAATTCTTGGTTGGTGGAAAAGAATAGATAGATAGTATGAAGAAACTTCAGAGTTAAATAGTGTAGACAAGCTATTTCGTATTACTTACGTTACAAGTATTAAGAAGTAATTAAGGTGGTACCACGAGTAATTCGTCCTTTGGGATGGATTACTCTTTTTTTAGAAAGGATGATTGGTATGACATATAAAGAATTAGCAGATTTAATTTTTCCTAATATTACAAAAACTGTAGAGGATTACGAAAAAGAATATCCTGAAAGAGATTTACCAGAGGGAGCAAGAGTAACTAGGTATGCACCTTCTCCAACGGGATTTATGCATATTGGGAATTTCTATTCTACAGTAGTTGATTATGTAATAGCGAAACATAGTAATGGGGTATTCTATTTGCGTAATGAGGATACAGATGGCGCTAGAGAAATAGAAGGGGCTATAGAGTATATTAGACATGTAATAGAGCATTATAAGCTCTATCCCGATGAATATGAGTATAAAGATACTAAAGAGACAAAAGGTAATTATGGTCCATATATACAAAGTGAAAGAAAGGATATTTATCATGCATTCATTAAGCATTTAATTAGTGAAGGCAAAGCATATCCTTGTTTCTTAACACAAGAAGAGATGGATTCGATTAGGGAAAGTCAAACTAAAGATAAAAGAAGAATAGGGATATATGGGAGATATGCTAAGTATCGTAATTTAAGCCCTGATGAAGCTGCTGAAAGAATAAAAAATGGGGAGAATTATGTAATTAGATTAAAATCACAAGGAGATTTTAATAAGAAGTTTAAGTTTGATGATTTGGCTTTTGGAACTATGGAATTTCCAGAAAATGATATAGATGTTGTAATAATGAAGTCTTCAAATCTATTACCAACTTATCATTTTGCACATTTAGTAGATGATCATTTGATGCATACTACTCATGTTGTAAGAGGACAAGAATGGATTTCTTCTGTTCCTACGCATTATGAATTGTTTAAAACCTTTGGTTTTAAAATGCCTAAGTATGTTCATACTCCGTTAATATTAAAAAAAGATGGCGACAAGATAAGAAAAATATCTAAGAGATTAGATCCTGAGGCTAGAATGACTTATTACGAAGAAAAGGGTTATCCTATATTTTCAGTTATTGAGGCGATAATGACTATAGCTAATTCTAACTATGAAGCATGGCGAGAAAATAACCCTGATAAAGAGTTTACTGAGTTTGATTTTTCACCTAAGAAGATGAGTGCTTCTGGGGCATTGTTTGATTTAGATAAATTGGATAATATATCTAAGAATTATATATCTAAATTAAAAGCTACTGAAGTTTTTGATATGTTGGATGAATGGTCAAAAGAATATGACAAAGATTTTAATGAGTTAATAAATAAATATAAAGATTATACTATTGAAATACTTAATATAGAGAGAGAACAAAAGAAACCTAGAAAGGATTATGCATCTTTCTCTGAGATTAAAGGTCAGATATGGTATATGTTTGATGAATTATATAAGACTCCAGATTATGAGTTTGCTGAAGGATTAGATAAAGAAGAAATTAATAAAGTTTTGAGTATATATTTTAAAGAGTATTATGATGAAAAAGATGATAAAGATACTTGGTTTAATAAAATGAAGGAAATGACTGATGAACTTGGTTATTGTTCTGATATGAAAGAGTATAAAGCTAATCCGGATAAGTATAAAGGAAGTATAGCTGATATATCTAATATTATTAGAGTAGGTGTAACTAGTAAAAGACAAACTCCGGATTTATATGTAATATTAAAACTACTAGGTAAAGATAGAATTAATAATAGAATAGAAAGCATCTAATTTTGTATAGATGTTTTTTTCTGCGATTAAGTTCTCGATATTTTTATATTTTTGTATCTATATTTTAATAAGTATGCTATACTTATAATAGTATGGAGTACTATAGGAAAGATGGAAAATAAGATGAAGAAGACTAGATTTATTTATTTTTTATTTCTTATTGTTGTTATAAGTAGTATTTTTTATGGTGTAAATGTAGTCAGAAGAAATTTAAATGCAGAATCAGGACAGTTTTCTTTTGACGGTTATGCTTTAGTGTTGAATAGTAAGGCGACTAAATCTGAAGTTATTACGTTTAATAGTGGAGATGTTTATAATTATAAAAAATATGATGATATGGTTAGTTTTGTTTCAAATGATAAGAAGGTTAAAGTTGATAATTCTACTGTAATGCATTTTCAAGATAAATCTTTATTGGTATTAAAAAATACGGTTGGTATTAATTTGAATTCTATCGATATGCCTATTATTTTTTATTATAATATTTTTAAGAATTCTACTATTAGTTATAATGATAAAAAGTATAGTATTAAAACTATTGATAATGGAGATATAACTTTTGAACCATTATTACTTCGAATAACTGATAATAAATTCTTGATAGCAGGAGAAAGTGTTAGGGCTACTTTAGCTAGTGATGAAGTGGTTGATTTTGGTTCTTATGTTTATATAGAATATGTAGATGGTTCAATTATAAAACTATATAATGATGCTAATTATTATCAAACTATTACAGAAAATGCTAACGTGGTTGTTGGAGATATTACAATTAATCTAAAAGAAGAAAGCATTAGTAAATCTGGAGTAAAATATATTTCTTTATCTAATCTTGTTATCAATCATGATGGAAATATAGACGTATTAGTGGAAGAGAAAAAAGAGGCTGAAAAAGCTATTATTGAAGAACCTAATAGTAAAGAAATACTAAGTAAAGATGATGAGCAAATAGATGATAGTAAAAGTAGTACTACAACTACTAATAATGTAAGCGGGAATGGATCTGAAAATACTGAAAATAATCCTGGCGGGGTTATAAATAGTGATGGTAGTATAACTGATAATAGTGTAGAGGAAGTAGAAAGTGAAGATAAGGAATCTAAAGAACCTGTTTATAAGGTTACTAAATTGTCTATCGATGCTTTATCTCTTGATGCTTCTTTTGAAATTCAAGACGATGATTCATTAATCTCTGGACCTACACAGATTAGGATTATAGAGAATGCTACTTCTAAGGTTGTATATGAATCTTCGATAGAAGCGGGAGATTTATTTGGTTATGTTTCTTATCCGGATTTAAAACCAGACACGGAATATACTTTAACGGCCAAAGCTCCTTATAAAGTTGATGATGTAGAGTATGATAAGACTTTTATATCTAAAATATTTAGAACAGAATCATTGGGGGTTTATTTTGAAAAGGCGTATGCAACTGCGACTTCTATAGTTATAGATGTAAATCGCGAAAGTTATTCAAATGTTTCGATGGCAACTTTAGGTATATTTGATAGCGATGGTAAACTTATTGATTATCAAGGCGTTGATTTTTCTGTAAATAATACTAACAGGATTCAATTTGCTAATTTAGATAGTAATACGACTTATATGGTTAAACTTTATGATATTCTATCATCGGGAATTATTGTAAATGATGGTTTTTCTCAGAAGGAGAATATTTCAACTTTAAAGGTTGCACCAACAGTTGGAGATTTGGAATATGCTGTAAGTAAAAGCCGTTCTGCCTTTGAACTTAGTGTTAAAGGGGTAAAAGATAGCGATTATGGTATTAAAGGCTATAGATATGAAGTCTATGATGTAAGGCAAAATATTACTAATGAAAAGCCAATAGTTGTGGTTGAAAAAGATACTTTGGTTGCGGCAGATGTTGCTGTAGATGATATAAATATACATCATGGAGTAGCTTATACTTATAAACTAATTGTTTTATTTAATGATAATGAAAAAGATATTGAATATTCATTTGATTTGGGAACAACAATGCAAATTGATGGAGTTACATTCCCTAGTGTTCGTTGGGAAGAATCGTCTGTTACTTGGGAGCAAATAAATGGAACTATAATTGTTGATGATCCTTCTAATACAATAATGAGTGATACATATAGAATAGTTTATAAAAACTCTGTAGATGCTTATGAAACTCGTTCTATAACAGCTTCTACGGATAGAAATGCGATTCCGATAAATGTAAATTATCTAAGAGCTAATGAAACGTATACATTTGATGTTTATGCCAGTATAAATCTACAAGACGGTAATCCAACTGCTACGGAAACATATATTGGAAGTGTTAAGGTACAAACAAAATCTCCTAAGTCTTTAACAGCAGTATTTGGTGATAATGGTTCTTATGATGATGTTTTCTCTTTGAGTTTCTCTTTGGCTAATGATGAGGAAGATGCAAGCTTTGAAGCTAGTACGTTATCTTCACTTACATTTACTCTATATCAAGGATCAACTACTGAAGGTAGAGTTGAAACCTATAAGAAGACTATAGATACTGACGATGATGAGTATACAAGCGTATTAAAATCAATGTTTTATGATGCTTCTGCAGTTATAGATGCTAAATTCTTTAATAAGGAAAACTCAGATTTTAAACAAAAAACTTATACTTTAGTAATAGATGGATCTTACGATTATACAGGATATGATTCTAATATAATACCTATTACAAATAATGTGTTCCATTTCCAAGTTAATAATTATATTCCTAGTTTACCTGATCCTAATGAGGCGCAGATGGTTGTAAATAGTATTTATAATAGAAATGCTGATAGTTTTAATATAGAGTATAATGATGAGTTGCTTCCTAATACTCTTGTTGGTTATAATGTTATAGCAGATTATGATAATTCTAGTAAAACAGGGAAATATGTTGTTTATCATGTATGGCGTTATAATCCTGCGACTGATGAATATGAAATGGTTCCGGGGTTAGATAGAAGTATTAATTTTGATGCTTCTGGTAATTTAAAACCTTCTGTTTATATGGTTGGAGACGGAACAGATGCTAATACGTTGGATAGTGATATGCTAAGAAGAGGTAATGATTATTATTTCTCATATGAAGCTTATTTGGATATGGATAAAGATGGTACTGCTGAAACGGTTTATCCTACATCTATTGATTCGACGGTGGTCTTGAAAAGCGAAACGCTTAGTCCTTTAAAACAAGTTAGTAGTTTTGTTTTATATCCATCAGTAAGTGATGCTTCAACTTTTACTTGGAAGTATAAGTATAAAGATATTGATCATGCAATATCTGATGGTAAGTTGTACGGGTTTAAAAATGCGGATGTTAATCCTTTGTCATCAGCTGATATTTCGTATAATGAAGATTTTCAGGCAGTAACCTTTACAGGTCTTAGTTCTTCTAATATATTGACTATTCGTAAAAAAGAACAACTACAGAAGAGTGCTGAGCCTGGATATGTGGCTTTGACTAGTCAGTATTTCTATGGCTTTAGAAATAATTTGGGGCTTCGTTATAGCTTGAGTAATGATGTTAATAAGGTGATTATATCAGTTGATAATTATTCTGAAAATGCGACAGTGGTAGCGAGAATAGCTGCTGCTGATGTAATTATAACTCCGACTGACCCTGTAAAATTACAACAATTGGGTGTGAAAAAGTTTGAGAAACAAGATATATCATCTGGAAGCATAGTTTTAAACTATATGGATATTTCAGAATATATTTCTACTCCGGTAAAAATTGAGGTTAAGGCGTATTATGATAGTGGAAATACTGGTTTTGATGTTCCTAGTGAGTATAAAGCTATTCAAAAGGGTACTTATGATACATATGGTAATTATTTTAATGTTTCTTCATCTTCTAAGTTGGTACAATCTAGTTCTATATATGGTAATTTAATGACTGTTAATACTGATTTTACTAATGAATCGATGCAAATTAGAACTATGAAGGGTGTAAATCATACAGTTAGTTTTAAGATGGATCAAACTGGTGTTGTTTATGATAACAATAATGTTTTGTTAAAGGAGATAAGAACGGAAAATTTAGCTTCATCTAATAACGTTATGCAATTTGATTATATTATTCCTGGTATTTCTTTACATAAAAATAATAAAATTGATGTCACTTCATTTTTAACCAGCGTAAAGCTTAATGCTCATCTATATAGTACTGAATATAGTAATATAAGAGAAAATCTAGTATATATTGATTTGTATGAGACTGATAGTAATGGTATAAATTCTACATTCTTAACGACTTTGACAAAGAATATTTCTGCGTTTGATTCACCAATTGAGATTAATAATTTACAGCCTAAGACGAATTATTATGTTAATTTTTATGTTTATGTTTTCAATTCTGATACTGGTGCTTATGAAAAAATATACTTGTATGATGTTAATCAAAAAGTTATGGGAGTAAATTATCATTTCTATACCTTATCTGAGGTTGGAGTGACTAATATTCAAGCTGAGTTAGTTGCTACATCTTATCGTAATAAAGACCTTGTTATTTCATTTAATTTAGATACTTTGGTTGGTTATGATTCGATTGATTATAAGTTATATAAGTATCAAGGTGGTTCTTTTGTTCCTACTGATATTACGATACCTAGTAGTAGGGCTTTCTTTAGAACGATGAATATTAATGTTGATGCTTCTCCATCTCCTAATAATGAGATTGAGTATGAAGGAACTTATAGGATTGTAATTACTCCTATGGGTAGTTATACAGAGAATGGTGAAGTTGTTAATATTGAATTGGGTTCTTATAGTAGAGAGTTTACTATAGGAAGTTATGAAGAGCCGTATATTGGAATTTCTTCTGGTAAGACGGATTCTTCAATATTCTTTAGAGTTAGTGTAAATGATCCTAGTAAAGTTATTGTTAATGATAGTTATACTATTACATTATTAGATAGCAATGATCAAGTTGTAGCTTCAACTGAAAATGTTTCTATAGGAAACACCTATAAGAGATTTACTTTTGATGTTTCACAGTATAATTTGGTTTATGGTGAAGTTTATAAGTTTGTGGTTACAGCTAGTGCTGATTATACTAATAAAGGAAGAAATTTTACTCCTCTTACTAAGAGCCGTTCAGTTAGATATGGCGGAAATATTTATTTAGGAACTGTAATGTTACAGAATATGACTGATGATGATGGTACTCATCTGAACTTAGTTTTTGCTGATTCATTTAATTTAAATGATATAACTTCAGTTACATATAATATTTCTTCAATGGAGACCGGATTCTTCTTATCTAGGAATGAGACTTTTTCTGCAAGGTATGAACCGACTACGGATTTATATTATTATTCATTGTTACTTAATGATGATGATTATCTTCCTGGAGCAGTATATACTTTATCATTAAATTTCTATCGTGATGGAGATTTGATAGAAAGTGCAGAATTCGATTACTATGAAGGGGGGAATGGATAATGCGAAAATTAAATCTTAAGAATAAGGTGTTTATTGTTGTCTTTTCCCTTATTATTTTAGGAATTATTGGTTTATTAGTTTACGCAGTTAAATTGGTTGGTAATAAGGGAAAAGAAGTTTATGCTGTTACGAGTAATACTGTATTGTTTGCTAATGATTCAAATCAAATAGATACTAAGAATGGTGGAAGGATAGAAAAAAAATGGAGTGGCGATTATTACTTTTTAGCTAGTAATCAAGATACTTATAAATTAGGGAAAAGTTCTGTAGTATATGAAACTTCTAATGATACTTTGACTATATTTGGCGATAATTATCAAGTATTTAAAGATGGTAATGTTGCTAAGTTAAAAGATAGCGCCACTATAAATGATTTGTCTGTTCCATATTTTTATAAATTAGAAGATAGAGTATATCTAATTGTAGCAGATGAAATATATAATGAGGATAAATCGATATTTGCTAATAAGTATTTGTTGATATATATTGATAAACAAGGAAATGCTTCTGTTTTAAATGATGTACTTAATATTAAAACTATTAATCCGATGATTTTATATTTTGGTAATTTTACTTTTGATATAGCCAATGAAAAATTAATTGTAGATGAAAAAAGTATTGATTTAAAAGCTATTATTGGTAGTACTAATGAATATGTGGTTCCAGAAAAAGAAGAAGATGTCTTGAACTTTGATTCTAATAAATTAATTGAATCATATAATGAGTTGGTGAACGATTTTAATCAGTATGCTAGTAATAATAAGATTAAATCTTACGCTAATAATCAAGTGATTCAGAATAATAATACGGTAATTAATAATAATACTACTAATAATGGTGAAACAATTATTAATAATAATGGAGGAGTAAGTAATTCGTCTTCTAATAATGCTGTACAAGCAAAGAACAAAACTAATTTGGTGAAAAGAGTTAGTCTTAGGGGTTCTATTTCTTATCCTACTTTTATTGATGTATCATATATAGTAACTGATCCTGAGAATAAATATCAAGCTGTGTATTTGTTGGTAACTGGGGAAATAAATGGTGAAGTTGCTACTCAAAAGATAATTCTTGATAAATATGATACAAAATATCGAATTGTTGGTTTGGCTACTAATAGTGAGTATTCTATTAGTTTGGGGTATATAGAAGTGGTAAAGGATGAAGATACTGGAGAAAAGAGTTTAGTTGATAATATTGAAGATGTTATTAATGTTAGAACAACTAAAACAAAGTATGCATTAAAAATAGAAAAGATTTCTAATGGTTATGTATATTTTAATTATAAAATGACTTCTGATTATGCTTTTGAATCTGGTAAGATTGTTTTATATGCTGGTGGTAATATGTTAGATGAAGTACTTATTGATACTGAGGCTATAAAAAGCGAAAAAGGATTTGAAGGGCGATTAAAACTAGAACAGTCAAATTTGTATGAAATACGTGTTGAAGAAGCGGTATATAATGGAAAAAATGTTAATGATAGAATTGTTAAATCGTTTGCAATTCCGATGCCATAATAGTTTTGTTAATTATTAGATAAAAATGTGAGCATAGTAAGGTTGGTGTGTGTATGGAAAATGTAGTTTCGTCAACGATGGGAGCTGTAGGTATTATCTTGGGATATGCTATGGCTGGATTCGGAATAGGTATTGGCATTTTAGGTTCAAAGATTGCAGAAGCTGTAGGAAGAAATCCTGAAGTTAAAAACGAAATAGTTAGTTCAATGATGATGTTATTAATAGTGGCTTCAATATTTGTTCTATTAGTCTTTGCTTTTTGTTTTATGCTACTATTCTTTAATCCTTTTATTTCGTAGTTTATGAATGAAATATTTATAATAATTGGAGTAGTAGTAATACTGCTTTTGGTATTTACTTTATTACTATTTTATATAAGTAAAAGGGTAAATTTGTTAATAAAAAAGATTTTTGTTGATAGATTACAAGAGTTTGATTTCTTGATAGAAGATAAGGAAAAAAAGATTAATGAGTTAAATGGTGAGATATCAAATAGAAAAGAACAAATAGAAGAATTAAAGTCTAAAACTGTAAAAAGAACGGTAGACATAGAAGATAATAATAAAGAAGTTGTATTACCGGTTTTTGCAGATTTAGAAGATGATAACGTTAAAACGATTTATAGAAAAATTAAATATGGATTTAATTATGATGTGGAAACTGCTATAAAGAAGTTGGTTAAGAGTAATCATGAAAATAATAGTAAACAGTTGTATAATGAATATAGAAAGATTAGAAGTTATTTTTCATTTAATGTTATTTATAAAATATCTACATTTCAAAGTAATGAACAGTTTGTGATAGTAAATGAATTGTTAAGTGATATTGAGAAGGAAAGAGTAAAAAATATATTAGTTAAGAAAAACTTTAATATTAATAAATTTGTTGAAAAGGTAGAGGAACTGATAATAAAGAGTAATCCAAAGATTAAAGTTTTGGTGGGGGATAAAAGTAAGTCATATAATGATATTGATGAGTATGTAGAAACTGTATATTCTGATAAAATAACAGAAGGATTTAAGATTGAATATAAGGGAGTAGTATTTGATTATAGTATATAGAATATGGAAATAAAAAGGGAGAATTAGGATTATTTATGATAATGAAACAGCACTTATCCATTGTGTTTTATTGTAAATAATACTAGGAAGTTGTTATGCAAGATTCTTTAAGTGAAGCTATTAGTAAGAAAATTGATAGTATTGCTAATAGAAATAATATGTATCATTCTGGAAAAGTAACAAAGATTAATAATTTTATTGTTGAAGTTGTTGGTTTAGAAGATGCATTTTTCTTCGAAAAAGTATTTGTTGGTAATGAAGAAAATGTTGGATATGTTGATAAAATTGAAGTTAATAAAGTAATTATTTCACTTGTTAAGACTAATGGAACTATAGCAGTAGGGAATTCGGTAATAACAACTGGTGAAGTTCTCCAAGCATCTTTTTCTAAAGATTCAATGGGAATGATTATTGATTCGTTTGGTTTTGATAAGTTAACAGGAAGAAGGATTAATAATAGTATAACTATTCCAATTGAGACGAAGAAGATTGGAATTATGGAAAGAGGTACTGTTAATAGACCTTTGGAAACTGGTATAGCTGGAATAGATTTGATGTTTCCTATAGGAAAAGGACAACGACAGTTAATTATTGGTGATAAGAAGACAGGAAAAACACAGATTTGTTTAGATACAATAGTTAATCAAAAGGGAAAAAATGTTATTTGTATATATGTTGCTATAGGTAAGACCAAGAAAGAATTAAAGAGATTATATTCCAAATTGGTTTCTAAAGGGGCTCATGCTTATACGATAATAATTGCTTCATTTAATGATGACTTAGTTCCATTGATAAAGCTCACTCCGTATGTTGCTTTATCAATAGCAGAAGTATATATGCGTGAGGGAAGGGATGTTTTGGTATGTATAGACGATTTAAAGAAACATGCTGATGCATGTAGAGAAATAGCATTATTATCAGAAAAGAATACTGGACGAGATGCTTATCCTGCGGATATTTTCTATACTCATTCAAGATTGTTAGAAAAAGGATGTCAGCATAAGGATGGTGGATCAATTACTATTTTACCAATAGTGGAGACTAAGGGTGGAGATATTACCGATTATATTTCTACTAATATTATTTCTATTACTGATGGTCAGCTTGTTTTATCTGAAAAAATGTTTAAAAAAGGTCAAAAGCCAGCGTTGAATTTTGGATTGAGTGTATCACGTTTGGGTGGTGCTGTTCAAAAAGATATGATTAAAAAGATCGGTGCAGTAGTAAAAAGAGAATTGCTTTCTTATTTGGAAACAGCGGATGTTTATCAGTTGGTTAATATAGAGTCAATGTCTTTCGAATTGCGAAAGAAACTAGAAGATGGCAAAAAAATGCTTGATCTTTTAAAACAGCCTAAGTTTACTCCCATGAGTGAGGACGTTTTGATTGATAGATTTGGCTATGTAATTGAAGATGATCATTCTGAAGTTTCAGAGAATAATAGTGATAATGGTAGTAGTGATGAGGTAGAGCTGCCTAAGCTAGCTAATAATGGTGATTAACTATGAGTGTTAAGAATGTAGTTAAAGTAATGAATTTCCATGCGTTATTACGTGTAAATGATGCGAGGAAAAGAGTAGAGCAAGCATATAAATATGAAAGAGAATTAAAGTATATTATTACTTCTGTTGTTAATAATCGAATATTTATTCAAAATAAGGTTTCTTTATTGTTTCCGAATAATGATAGAGAATTAAATATTTATATTGGTAGTGATTTGGGCTTCTGTAATAATTTTAATTCTGATATTATATCCTTTATAAAAAATGATAAAGATAGTAATGATAAGATAATTATTGGTAAGAAGATAAAGTCTAATATAAAAAATGTTGTTCTTTATATGGATAAAGAAAAATTTCCAAAGGAATATAATAAGATATTTGATGTGGTGTTAGATGGGGTTTTAAATAAGAAATATGCGAGAATAAATGTTATTTATATTCATTATTATAATTTGAATTCACAAAGCGTTATAAAAAGGACGATTTTGCCAGTTGATTTTGATGATGAGTTTAATGATAATGAGAAAAGAGAAGCGCTAGTAAAAGATGATTATGTAGTTGAAGGGGATGTCATGTATATTGTATGGAGTTTGATAACGACGTACGTATCTACAGAAATTAAAATAGCGGAAGCATGGAGCTGGGCTAGTGAAAATGTTAAAAGGCAAGCTTTTACTAGTGAATCTTTGAAAAAGATAGAAGAAATGGAAGAAGAAAAAGCTAGAAAGGAAAGAAAGATAGCTAAGAAAAAAGAATTCGCGGTTATTATTGAGGGTAATAACAAAAAAAATGCTAATAAGAGGAAGGAGGAATAAAGATGATTGGGAAAATAATTGCTATATCTGATCTAAGTGTACAAATATTACTAAGTAATACTGTTAATATAGCTGTTAAGGATATATTGTATGCTAAGCTTAATAATCAGGTTTATCAGTTTGAAGTAGTAGAAATTAATGGCAATATAGCTAAAACTATAGCTTTTGATAATGTAACTTATTTGAAAAAGGGTTTACCGGTTGGAAAGAAGAATGGTCATTTAGCAATAGAATATTCTGATCAGATTTTAGGAAAAGTATTTGATTCTTATGGCAATATTATTAGTAATGCGAATTATAGTAGTGTAAAAAAGAAATGTGTTTATGATAGAAATATTTCACTAGAAGAGTTGGATATTGATAGTGGAATGTTATTAACAGGCATTAAAGCTATTGACTTTTTTGCTCCTATTCAGAAAGGGTCTAAATTAGGTCTATTAGGAGGAGCAGGTGTTGGAAAAACTGTTATTATTAAAGAATTAATGAATAATGTATTTAAGAAATTTCAATCTAACTCTGTCTTTATTGGTGTTGGAGAACGTAGTAGAGAAGGTAAAGAATTATACGATGAAATGCAAGAAGCCAATCTTACTGATAAGATAGCTATGGTATTTGGTCAAATGGGGGATAATGCAACTAGTAGAAGTAAAGCGATATATAGTGGTCTTACATTGGCTGAATATTTAAGAGATGAAAAAAAACAAGATGTTTTATTATTTATTGATAATATATATAGATATGTGCAAGCACAGTCGGAATTATCAGCAGAGTTGGGAAGATCACCTATTGAAAATGGTTATCCTACAACTATGATAAGTGATGTTTCGGATGTAGAAGAAAGAATTAATTCTACTAAGGATGGCTCTATTACTTCGTTTCAAGCTATTTATATTCCTGCTGATGATTATACTGATGAAGCGGTTCAAACGATTTCTACTCATTTAGATGGTCAAATAGTGTTGGATAGATCTGTGGCTGAGAAGGGTATTTATCCTGCTATAGATGTTTTTAAAACTAGTAGTGTTTTTGTTGATCCGGAAGTAATTGGAGATAGACATTTTGAATTAATCGAGAAAGCTCTTAGTTATTTAGTTAGATATACAGAATTGGAAGAAATAATTGTAGTATTAGGTATTGAAGAGTTAAGTGATGAAGATAAAAAAGTTTTCTATCGCTCAAGAAAACTTAGAAATTATTTTTCACAACCTATGTTTGTATCTGAACAGTATACAGGTATACCTGGTGTACTTGTAGATATTAAAGATATATTGGATGATGTAGAAAATATTCTTAATGGAACTTATGATGATGTTGATGAAAGTAAGTTCTTATATATAGGTAGTTATGGAAAACAATCATAGTACGGGGATTAAAGTTATTGTTTTAGAAAATGATAACGTAAAAATGAGCGAGATTAATAATGTAAGAATTATTAGAATAAAGGACAAAAAGTATAATATTTTAATAATGAAAGATTATTGGCCTGTTTTAGGAGAGGTTGATGGATCTGTACAAATAGAAGCGGAGGAAAGTGTTAGTTTTTCAAATATAAAGGGTTTTTATTCTTTAAGTCATAATGTTTTCCGTTTGATTATAAGAGAGAATGAGGAATAATAATGATTAGTTATTTAAGGTTAACATTTTCTATTTTTTGTTATATAAGTATTGTGGCATTAATATTATTTGTTATTGGATTTATTCTTACAAGTAAATATAAGAATAAGTACCGAGGGTTTTATGCTGTTTTTTTGGGAATAACCAAAAGAGAAATATTTATTCATGTTACTAATTTTCTTAATTGCTTATTATTATTTTATTTTTTGTTTAATATTAATGCATTTTATAGATATGGTTTGATTATGATTATACTTATTAATCTGTTATCATGTACATTTTCTTTTAATTTTCATATAATTATAATGGATGTTGTATATACTTGTATTTCTTCCTTACTATTTATGATTTTAAGGTTGGTAAATAATTATTTGGTAGATGTAGTATTTGATTATAAAGTAAATATATTGAGAGTAGTTTTTATGATACTTGTTGCTATGTATATAGTATATATAACAGTAAGTATGAAATCTTATAAGGGATTAAGGAGGACATAATGGATAATAGTTATCAAGAAAATATTGAGAAAACTAAAAAAAAGAACAAAAGAGTTAAAGCTTTAGTCGTAGGTATTGGATCTATAGTTGCTTTAGCTTGTATAATAGTATGTATAATAGTTGTTAAAAAGTATTATTCAAATATTAATACTGTTGAATTTGATAATTATGAATTATATCAATATTTTGCGGGTAAAAAAGTTGAATATACCGGTAAAGTAACTATTCAAAGGGAAAATGAAATCACAAGTATAAAGAATAAAGATGAGGAAATGGAATTAGATATTATACCGATTTATTTTCAGAAGATTGATAATCAGGTGATGTTTCCTGTAAATATGTCTATTGTTTATTTAAATAATAAAACGCAAGCTTATAAGATTAATTATTTTACTAAATTAGAAAATGAAGTTGTAAATGAAGAGGAAAGCACTTTTGTTTATTATCAAGATAAAAAAATGTATTTAGGTGATTCTATTATTTATGACGGGAATGATTTATACTTATTTCCTTATTCAACTACTATAATAGTTGATGATGTTAAGTATGAATTAGCTCCATTATCATATGTTATTGTTGATTTTAATGATACAATAGAGATATATGATAAAAGAAATGATAAGTATATAATTATTGATGATTTTAAGAATAATGTAATGGCTTATTATAAAAAATATGTTATTAATCTTAGTACGGATATGATTATGTATGATAATGGTAATCGTATATTGAGAAAGAATATTGATAAATTAGAATTGTTTAATGGTAATTAATAGATAATTAAAAAGGATGTTTTTAACATGAAGAAGAAGATTGCAAAGTTGATAAAAAAGTTAAAGATGAATAAATTTAAGGATTCTAAACTAGTTAAAGTATTACCTGTTTTTATCGTGGCAATTTTTATATTTGTTATATTCCTTTTTAATTATTTATTTAATACTTATAGTTTTGTTATGGTGGTTGAAGAAAAAGGGTATTTTCTTAGCTCTGATTCTGCTCCTGAAAGCCTTAGAAGTAATAATTATGATAAAGCGGAAGATAAACTAAAGGTTGCGGAAATAGAGCAGAATGAATATATTTATAAAACCCCTTTAAATCATTATGTAGATAATTCTAGGAGTTCAACAATTAATATGTCTTATCCGTTGTTTATTAACGATGGATTGGCAATAATAAATTATAATGATAATACTAATTTGGTTAGTACTGATTTGAAAAGATTAACGGGTCTAAATAATGTGGTTTTTTCATATGGAAGCGTTTATGATCCAGTTACTTATGTAAGTCTTGATGGTGATAAATATATTCTTTTGAATTATGAAAATGGTATATATTTGAATTTATATGATTTAGATATTAAATCTGAAGCTCAAGAAGTTACTATTCCTATTAATAGTTTTATTTACTTTTCTAAAGATAAAATAAACTATTATGAAAGAGGAGAAAATACGTTTGTTAAAAATAGTATTGATGTGGATTTTAATACCACATTAAGGTTTTACTATGCTAGTAATAATGAAGAATATATTTATGGGTATGAAGACTTTTTGAAAGTAATAGGTATATCTTTTAAGACGATTGAGGAGATACCGGAAAAGCAAATCATTACTCCTGAAGAGGTTATAGAAGAAGTAGATGAAGAAGATGTTACACCAGTGCCTCCTGCTATTATGGAAGAGGTTCAGAAGCCTGGATTTACCTATGTAAAGCCATCTGTAGCTGTACAAAGATTTACTCCTAATGTTTATTCTATGTCGTCAAATCTGATTATTAAAGATCCGTCTGGGGTTATTATTAAGCCACCTACTTTTACATTAGTATCTGGTGGAAAAACATTTGCTAGAAGAGCTTTTTATGCTAGTGGTAATATTTTAATATCAGGATTATATGCAAGTACGGAGTATAAAATTGTTGGTCAATATACATATTTAGATGAGGATTTAAAGACTAAAAAAATAGTTACTTTCTACTCAGATACTTTAACAACTTTAGGACTAGAGGAATTAGAACCTATTGAAATAGAATTTGAAAATGGAGAGATTTATTCAAATAAAATTGAGCTGGCTAAAATGATATTAACTAGTTCTTTAGATAGTGAAGTGTTAAGAGGGGTTAAGAATTTTGCTTTAACTATAGGAGATACTAATTATTTCTTTAGTAAATCTGATTTGAACAAGTTGATAAATGGTAAAGAAATAAATAATATTTCTACACCAGAAAGTTTGGAATCTGATAAAGAATTTGACTTTGAGATTACTTTTTATGATGGAAAGAATAACAAGTTGGAAGCTAGAAATAATAAGGGGCATACTCGTACGTCTAGGAGACCACCTGCGGTTGTATTAAAGGTTGTAGAAAATGAAGTTGATTATGTTGGAATAAGTGTTAATTTAAAGAATGATGATAATATTAAAATAGGTAATTATCATTATGTTGTTACTAATTCTTCGGGGGTTACAGTATTAAGTGATACTATTAGTGATGAACGATTTAAGTTATATAATTTGGATCCAAATCAAGTGTTTAATATCAATGTATATGGTGATATTGATTTGAACGATGGTAAAGGTGAAAGAAAAGATTATGTATTAGGTAGTATGGAATTTACTTCTTTACCAATTACTAGTTTAGGTTTTTTGAATTTTGATTTTGAATCTAATGAATTAACTAAGGATTCAGTAACTCTTAATTATAGAATTAATTCTTCTAAAACTGATGATAGATTATTAAAATTGTTAAAACAATTACATATTAAGCTATTTAGAGAAGATAATAATGAGTTGGTTACAGAGTATTCTTTATCTTCTCAGGAAATAACAAGAATTAAGAATTATGAAGAGCTGACTTTATTATTTAAGAATTTGAATTCAAATACTTCTTACTATATTGAGATAGATTCTGTTGTACAACAGGGGGAAACAACTTATGATTTAGATTGTTTGCATAGTTTAAAACCATTTACTACGCGAAAAAAACCGGCGGAAGTAGTTATTGCTAATAGTTTTGTAAGTAATAACATGATTGATTTAGATGTTAAAATAAATGATCCCGATAATTCGGTATTAACTAAAGAAGTTAGGTTAGAATTAAGGGATTTAAATGATACATTGGTAGACGCTAGAATTATTAAAACTAATACTGATTTTGAAAGAATTACTTATAATAATCTTAAAGTTAATACTAATTATGTTTTAAAGTTTATTGCTGATGAATATAATGAGACAAATAGTAATTCTACATTTGTATCTAAATATGTGTTGAAGAGTATTAGCAAATATACAGAGGAAAGTATAAGTGGAAAAATAGAATTAACTTCTTCTTTGCGTGTAGCTAATGGGGAAAACTTAGTAGATATGTATTCCGAAACAAAATGGATTCAAACTATTAATACTTATACTATACCTAAAACTATTGATAGTGAAGGTGATATGCATATATATTCTAAAAATGGTTCATCTTCATATATGTATGATTTAAGTGATTATCATGGTGAGATTGTTACTGCAACTTTCAAAATAAAAGCTATTAATCCTTTGAGTGCTGGTCACAGATTGTTTTTTGAAAACTATTTAGGTAATACAACTAGTTTGAATTATGGGATTGAACTTACGAATATTTCAACCGATAAATGGACTACTTATACTTATACTTTTAGGGTTGGAAGTTATAAAAGCGGAAATAACTTTGTAAATAATACTAGTACATATTATGGTAAATATAGAACTGATTTTATTGGATTTTGGTTTACTAATGGTTCAAAGTTTACGGCTGAATATGAAGTTAGAGATTTTATGATTTATAAATCAAGAGAAAGAAAAGAAGTTAATCTGGGAAATGCTTCTATTTTACCTGGAACTTATAATAATAATGGAACAATAAATGTTACTGGTTCTTATTATGATAGAAGGGCAAGAGTAAGTGAACCGTTGATTTTAGAGGGGAATAGAGCTTATACATTTGATTTTGCTGATTCTGATAATGACTATTCTGCTTATATTTATTTTACTGATCTTAGTAATAAGTATAAATCAGCATATGGTTGGTTTGAATCTGGTAGAACTGTTTATGTACCTAGTGGATCTAAAACTTGGTTGGTATTTAGAAATTATAGTGGTAATGCCAATATTGATCCGAGTAAGGTAAATCTAAAGATTACTGAGTATGTAGATTTGCCAAGTAAATCTTATGAGACGTTTAGTTATGATTTTGTAACTAATACACGGGTTAATATTAAGGATTTAAAAGATGAAATAAGTAATAATACATATTATATTCAAGTAAAAGATGAAAACGGAGAGAAATTATATAGTAATGAGTATGTTGAATTAATAAATACAGATGTTATTAAAGATGCAATAAAATCTGTCGATTTGGAAGAGAATAAAAAATATACTATTTGTTTAGCTATTTCTATTAGAGATAGGGAATATGTTCTTGATAGTTTTGACATATCTACTGATAATGAGGTTAAGGGGATTGCAAATACTAATGATTGGGTATATATGCAACCGAATGGTAATTATATAGTATTAAATGATTTGGATTTTTATGAATTTACAGCTCAAACACTAGGTTGGGGATATAAATATTTCTATGGAACAATAGATTTTCAAGGATATAGTGCTAATGTTTATTCGCTTTCAGATAGGAATAATTATACGAGATTAGGAAGAATAGAAAAAAGTGGCATTTTAAAGAATATGGTTTTAAATGTTCATTTGAACAATACAATAGTTAATACGAGTATAAGAGGATTTGTTTCTTCTAATTATGGTACGATAGAGAATGTAGAAATAAATGTTTATGATGAAAGAGAAACTAAATTTAATGATACTTATTTTAATACTTTAGTTGATGTTAATCATGTATCTGGAGTGATTCAAAACTTTGTTATGAAGCTAAAAACGAAAGTTAATTTATATTCAGAGGTGGGATTATTAACTAGGTATAATTATGGAACTGTAAGAAATGGTTATGTGTATGGAGAAAATGCAATTATTTCTAATGAAAATAGTGGGGCGTCTGCTAGAACTATTGGGTTAATACAAAGATATGGTGGTGTTAAGTCACTTGTTGATCATATCTATGTTATCAACAACTATGAGTTCCCAAGCGATTTTGCTTATGATATTACGGGGTTAATTGCTTATGAAACATATGGTACATTACGTAATTCTTATACTGTTGGTAATGCTAATAATATTAATCAGGCAGTAGGTCCTGTGGTAGGCTATGTAAGAGCAACTGCTAATTATAGTAATATTCATTATTTAAGTGATTATATCTATACAACCAATAATCAAAATAAGATTACGGCTTTAAATCTTAATGATGTGTCTTTTCAAAAAAGTGTACTTGGAGATGGATTTAATGTTGATGAAATGGTTAAGCTAGGGTATTATCCTCAAGTTAGATATACTTATAATAAGATGCCTAAGCAAGAATTTAATGAGTTACCATATTATTCTGAAACAAGTGTTGTAGATATTATTACGATGGAAGTTGTAGAACAAACAAATTCAACTGCAATGGTAGATGTTGTTGTTGATAATCCAAATGGAGATCAAATAGATAATGTAGCTATTTCAGATGTTAGGACTAGAGTAGTATCGCAAAATTTTGAAGATGGGAAAACCTATTTAAAATTAGAAGTATATGATCCAGATATTTATGTATCTAAATATGCTATTAGAAATATAACCTGTAGAAGTTATAATGGTTTGCTTTCATCTAAGGCATATGCTGCTGGAGAAAAGTATCTATATGTAGATTTCTATCAAGAGATTAATTCGGTTGAAGATTGGATGCAGATTAATAGAAATCTAAATCAGAATTTTGCAATTATGAAGGATTTGAATTTCATAGAGTATACAGGATATACATTGGGTAATTTTTCTGGAAAAATAGATGGAAATAATCATGTTTTAAGAAATATTAGTCTTTATGGAAATGTATCAGGATTGTTTAATCAAATGAATGGAACTTTACAGAATATTAGTTTTGAAAATATAACTAAGAGTTCTGATTCTACTTATAGCGGTTTGATAGGTTATTCAAACCAATATGCTAATTTTAATAATGTTCATGTTAAGAATATTACGATAATTGTTCCACCAACTAGGACTGCAGACACCTTGTATGTTGGGGGACTTGTTGGATATTTATATTATTCTAAGGTTACGAATTCAACTATAACTGATGTAACTATTACCTCTACTCCTGAGATTACGGATGTTAATGCGGGAGGTATGGCCGGTTATAGTGTGGCTGGTGGATATAGTAATGTTTTGGTACAGAATGCTAATATTAGTATTAAGAATGCTAAAAGTGTTAGTGGTGTAGGAGGAATTGTAGGTAGAGATACTAGTAGTATTTCTAGTATTGCTAATGCTTATTCTACTGGAACAATAGTTTCAAATGGGTATCGTACTGGTGGTATAATTGGAGCGACAAGTGGATATGTTGAGAACAGTTATTCAACTGTAAATATTCAGAGTGATATAGATAGTGTTGGTGGAATAGCAGGCTATTCAGGTACTCCGGCCGATATAATGAACAATTTATATCTTGGAAATATGTATTCTAAGATAGAAGGTGCTGTATTTGGACGTATAATTAGTAATAATTATTTGGAAGATGAAAGTAATAACTATGCTTATGATAATTCTTTAATAAATGGTATGAAAACTACTGAATTTGATGAGGAATATGAAAATAATATATATTATGGTGTACTAACTCCGATTAATAAGGGGGAATCATTTATTAGTTATGAAGAGTTATTAGATGTTGATACTTATACTTCTGGTGATAAGTTACGATTGGGAGATTCTTTTGATTATTCTGAGGTTAGCCAAGGTACACTTCCAAAACTATATTATTTGGATTCGACAGAGTTATTACCTAATCAGTTAGATACTAAAATTAAGCAACAGATGTTTAGAGTTACTAACTTAGTTATTGATAAGCATGTTGATCATGCTAACTTGGTGTTGTATTTAGATAATCCAGATGAATATTTAATAACGGATATAGTATTAGATGATACTAATGTTCAAATTAGTAATATTACTAATCATGAGGGAACAACTATTATTAATTTCACAGCAACTCCTAAGAAATATTATGATTCTTATATGATTAGTGAAATTAAGTATCGTGTAGATATTAATGCTAGCGAAGAAAGGGAATTTAAGAATATTAGAATTCCGATGACTTTCTATAAAAACTTATCTACTTTTGATGATTGGCAAGCTGTAAGTACAAGTGATGCTGAAAACTATGTTTTAGTTAATGATATTGATTTTACGGGATTAGACTTTAAAAAAGGTGTAGTATTTAATCGTTTAGAGACACCATCTAATGATGAAAAATACACTTTAAGGGGATTTAATTATTCTAATAATACTAGTGGTAATAATAAAGCAATTATTAATAAAATAGTTACTTCTTTAAGAAATATTAATTTTGAAGATATTGAAATAAGAAATACACAAGGATCAAGTAATAATTATATAAATTTAATTAATTATAACTATGGTTCTATTGATAATGTTAGTTTTAAGGATATTGAAATATATGCGCCTAGCAAGAGTAGAGTAGCTTTAATTGGACAGGGGTTAACTAATCATATAAATAATATTTCGCTAGATAATATTAAAATAACTGGTAAATCGTATGTAGCAGGTTTATTGGCTTATTATGACAATGGTGTTAATAATCATATTTCTAATATAGAGGGTAAAAATTTAACTATTTATGCTTCTAATGGATATGCTGGTGGAATATTTTCAACATTTAGTACGGCTCATGGAGTAGATGCTAAAACTAAAACAAATATTGAGGGTAGTCCAGACTTAGATGATTCGGTAAACTTGGTTAGAAATATAAAGGTAAGTGATTCAACTATAACTATGCCTTCTGGTAATTATGCTGGTGGAATAGGAGCGTATGCTGGAGCTAATGATTCAGTGGTTGATAATGTAACAGTAAATGGAAATAAATATGTTGGTGGAGCGTTTGGATATGCTTATGAGTCTTATATGTATAATATTACTGTTAAGAACTCCAACGTATCAGGAATTGATAGCTATATTGGCGGTTTGGCAGGTCAAAGTAGATATTTGTATGATTGTTTGGTTGATAATACTAATGTTAAAGGTACTAGCACCTCAACAGATGGAGTAGCGGGATTTGTTGGATATATTAATGGATATGCACTTAGAAGAAGTGTTGTTCAAAATAGCACAGTAGTTAACAGCGGTAATAATACCGGTTGTTTAGTTGGAAGTATGTCGGGTGGTACGTTACATACTATGTCTTGTCATAATAGTACAATTACAGGACAATCAAAAACTGGAGGTATGGCTGGTAATGTTAATACTGGTACTATATCAACTTCAAAAGTTACTAATAGTGTTATTCATTCAGCTGGTAATTATGCTGGTGGAGTGGCCGGATATTTTTATAATATTAATGATCAAGCTACGTATCGTGAAGGTGTGTTTAGAAATCTATTGGTAGCAGGGGTAGATATTTCTAGTAGGAGTTATGCCGGAGGTATTCTTGGAGGAAAGAATACCGAAATATATAAAAAGAATAATGATTATGAATTGTATTTTGAAGGAGTTGTTTCTACTGAAGATAATATTACGGCTGGAGTAGGAGCCGGAGATGATTCTAATAAGGAAATTCTTAATCTAGGACATGCTGGTTTCTATAATAGATCAGTTATAAATGGGGAAGAAATATCTAATAATATAGCTCCTTTAGAAAATGATAATCTTATTAAACATATTAATTCGGGATTTGTTAATGAAACTACTGGTGAGCCTGGAGATAATCTTAATTATCCTAATGCGGGATATACTGATATGATAAAATTAGAACAGGGTAAAAACTATTATTTTAGAGCGGAAAATGTTAACAATAATAGTGGTGATATATTTAGAGTTAGATTATATGATGCTAATAGAAAATATATAAGTAATGCTGCTTGGAATTCAAATACTTGGTATTACTTTAGTCACTATACTAATTTTGGTAATGTTGATGATTATTCTTTTACTGTTAATCATGATTGTTATGTTAGATTTGTATTCTTTTATACAGCTTCAGCTTCTTTATATGAGATAAAGACAGCGTATAACATGGTACCAGAAAGTAAGCTTTTAAATTCTTCTGATATTAGAGATAAACTAACATGGGTTAGATATGCACCAGGTGGAGCAGATTTATATCAAAAAACGCAATTATGGTTTGATTCTGATTATTGGGATACTACTCCTTTAAATGGTGGTGTTGAAAACTTAGAAGTTCCTGATTTATCTGGTCATGGTAAAAAGGGAATTGCTAATGTAAGTATGATGCATAAAGATAAAGGTTTCTTCTTCGATGGGGTGGATGATAATATTCAAATACCAGATTATACGCCAAGTAGTAACATAACTGTTTCAACAACTTTTACATCTTATGCAAGTAGAAGTTGGCAATTACTATTTAATTATGGAACGGCATCAACGAATTATTTTGGGGTATTTATAAGTGGAAAGGCTTTATATGTAGTTATTAATGGATCTACTTATAATAGCGGTTATTATGTACCTTTGTATAAAGAAGTTAATATGACTGCTACTTATGATTCTAATAAATATTTGAAAATATATGCAGATGGTAATTTGGTATATACTAATAATAATGTTAATAAAACCATCGGTTCTTCAGTTGATGCTAAGACTTATGTGGGGCATGATATTCATTATAGTTCAACTTCTTATAAATTTTTGGGATATATCAAAGATTTAGCTGTATTTAATAGGGCGTTATCAGAAGAAGAGGTATTAGCAAATTATAGATCATCTGGTATTACTAATAATAGTGGATTAACTATTAAGCAGAAGTATACTGATTCTTCTTATGGAAATCCTGGTTATTATCCGATTCATAAATGGTCTACGCCTTCTTTCCAAGTATATAATCAAGCAAATGTTGAGCTTCCTACAGAAAGATCTACAGTTGGTTATTTAGCTGCCTCTCATGGTAGTAGTTATAGTCCTTTATATAATGGAGCACTAGAAGGTAATTATCACATATATTCTTCTGGAATAAATACTATTAATTTAGAATTAGATAAAATATCATCAGATTTGAGATTATCGTATAAAATTGGAGATAAAGAGGAGAATGATTTGCCTGTTACGAAGAGAGTTTATTCTTTTGGCTATGATTATAATAGTGATATAAAAATAGTATTGGAAAATACAAGTGAAACAAAAGAAATCGTTTTGACTAAAGAGGATTTGGCTAAATCAATAACTTTAAAGGATGGTAAGTATTATCATATTGAGAATTCTAAGTTGTATGAGAATAATAAAAAGATAGTTGATAATATTGTTCATGTTTATAATGACTTGGCTTTAGTTAGTGATGGTAGTATTTATAATCTTAAAACAAATGAGTATCAAGAAGCCCTTGGAGATATTGGTTTATTAGATAGAGAGATTCCTCTATATCATACTAATATAAGTGATAAAATAGTTGATTCTTATTATAATTATAGTGTTTTAACTGATTTAGATGGTAATATAAAATATAGAGATGGGCAGATAATATATAAAGATAAAAATGTATATTTATATAGTTCTAATAGTGGTATTAAAAATGACTCTTTGATAGTTAATAACTACAATAATAGTGAATATCAAATAGTTTTAGGTGATAATTTACAAGTATATTCATATAAAACGAAGTTAAATTCTGATAATTATTTCATGAATAGTAATATATCAGAGATTAGTGGAGATTTTGATAATGATGATCCAATTATAATGATTAAGTATGATAATGGAGGAGTTATTGCTTTTGATTATCATAATGGTGATAAGCTATTTGAATATGGTAGTAAGCCAAAAATATCTTTGACTAAGTATTTTGGCTTAGCTGTTACTGATAATAATACGGCGAAGAATAATAAGTCTTATGAATCTAGTAATGATTTAATTAAAACTTTAGATAGTGTTGATAATCAAGAGGTAATCGGTTTGTTGAATAGAAATAAAACGGATAAAGTTATCAATACGGAAAAGGTAGAGGATACTAGTGAGGATATTCCTTCAGATGTTGATGAGCAATTAGATGCAGTTATTGAAAGCAATGATGTTAAGAATGACTATATTATCAAGTATGATAAGGATACCAATTCTTATGATGTATATAATATTAATGATGTTTTAAATGTTGATGCAGATAATGTAGTATCTGTAGATGAGCAGATTGTATCTAATAATTATTTGTATAATTATTTCCGTAGTAATAATAAGAGTGATGAAGTAATAAAAAATAACAGATTATTAATATATGCAAGCATTATTATAGTTATTGTATTAAATCTAGTTTTCTTTGCTATAAAAGGAAGAATGAAGGAGGAAAAGAATGAAAAATAAAAACGTGTTGATAGTTGGTATGGTTGCTCTAATCGTTTTTGTATTAGGTTGTTTATTGTTATTTAATAAAAATAGCAATAAAACAAAATTCGATTTGGATTTAGTTCAAAAAGAGTTTATGAAAGAATTCAAAGAATATGATGTTAGAGAATTTGACCAATATGATATATCAATGTATTTTGGATTAGACTTTAATGAAATTCCTTCTTCCTTGTTCATCTCAGATTTTTCTGAAGATCCTGATGAGCCTAAGCCATTTGCACCAAAAGTATTAATTATAGTAATTAATACTCAAGATGCTGAAGACTATTATGATAGTTTATTAGGTTTTGTAGATTTAAACAAAAATAATTTAGAGGATAAGAAGTTAGCTAAAAAATATGAAAAAGCCATATTAAAAAAAGGTAAAAACTATGTTTATTTATTATTAGGTGATAATCCTAAAGATATGGAAAAAAAGTTGTTAGAGTTAGCTAAGAAATAGATGATAAAACTGTCAACTAAAAAAGGTTGACAGTTTTATATTAATCTAATATAATATATTTGCGATTTAAAGGAGGGAAAGAAGATGGCAGTTAAGTTAAGACTTAAAAGAGGCGGAGCTAAGCAAAGACCATTCTATAGAATAGTTGCTGCTGATTCACGTAGTCCAAGAGATGGAAGATTTATAGAGATTATTGGTACTTATAATCCAATTCCAGAGAATTATGAAGTTAAAATTGATGAAGAAAAGGCTTTGAATTGGTTAAAAAATGGAGCACAACCTACTGATACAGTAAGAAGTTTATTAAGTAAAAGCGGAATAATGGCTAAATTTGCTGATTCAAAAAAAGAAGGTAAATAATTATGGAATTAAAAGAGTTTGCAGAATACTTAGTAAAAGCTGTTGTTAAAGAGCCAGATATGGTAAAAGTTTCTCAGTTTGGAGGAGAAGATGATGCTACTATTCTTGAAGTTATTGTTCATGAGGATGATAAAGGAATAGTTGTAGGCCGTAATGGTAAAATGGTTAATTCTATTCGTACTCTAGTACAAGCAAAAGCTTATATATTGGGTATGGGCAAAGTGAAGATTAATATTGATTCTTTTTAAGAGCATAAATGCTCTTTTTTTTTGTTGATAAATATGTGATAATATTCATAATAGAGGGGTTTGTGGAAATAGAATAGAGATGGCAGTTATGGGTTTTAGTATTGTTAAATGGTTCAAAGGAATGAAAAGGAGAAACTATTCTGATGTTGAAGAGTTTATAAAGCAAATAAATGCTGATGTTAGTGATAATGTTAGAAGTATATTATCTTCTTTATCGCCTGAAGATGAAAGGAAACTAAAAGAATTGTATTATCAAATTTTCAAATATAAAAACGATAATGAAAATTCTTTAATTAATAATAAATTTGTTTTGGATGCTATATCGGTTAATGGCGGAAATTATGAGAAAATTAAAGAGATATTTGAATATGTTATAAATTGGGATAAAGAAGTGTATCTACCTAAAGGGATTCGACGTATATTAAATAATCAAATTTCAAATGAAGCTATTGAAGAGCTGGAAGCATTATATAAAAAGTATAATCTTGTATTAAAAGATAGAAAGAAAGATAAATCTAATTATTATTATATTGATAGTTTATTGTTTAAAGAGGAGTTAACTAAATGTTTTGGTAACGCTGTTGATACTTTTTCTTTAATATTAAAATCAGATGAAATAGATGTGGGGCGTAAAGTAGGAAAAGAAATAATTAGTTATTTGAGTGAAATGTTAAATAAAAGAGAAATAGATGGTAGAATACTAAATAAAATAGTGTTTTATATAATTAAGGATGTTGATACAGATCAAGTTTTGGATGATGATCAGATAAATGATATATTTTCTAATGGTTTGATTAATAGTGGAAATGTATTAGAAGAGGGGATTACGACCTATTTTGTGAATAATGAATACGAAGCTTTGACTATATTAAAGGGATGGGATTATAGATATAGTGGAGTAATAGTAATGGAAATTCCATCTATATATTTTGATGATAGTAAGGGAATAATAAGTGAATATTATGATAAAGTATATATAAATAAAGACTATTTACGAATAAATCCTGATTTTATTAAGGGATATATTGCTATTAATTCTGATAATATTCATTTATATACTAAGAAAGAAATTATTAGTAAAGAATTAGATATGCCGGATTTAAAGGATGATAATCAATAAAATAAAGATCTTAGGAGATCTTTATTTTATTATGGAAAGTATTTTCTTTAACTTAGTTTTCTTATAATTAGCTTTCTTAAATCTAGTGTTGTTCTTTTCTATATTAAGATAGTATTCGTTGTTTTCAGTATAGATAATTAAGTTTTTGTTATATGTAAAGCTATAATTAAGAAAGAAGCCGCTTAGGTAGTTTTTTTCTTTATAAATATCAAAAAGATTATCTATTTTTAAATTATAATATATTATGTTTCTTTTTTTGCCTTGAGTAATAATATTTAAACCTATGGAGTTTTTGTTGTATTTATTTATGTCTTTAATATTAAGTTTCTTAATTATGTCAGTAAATTCTTTATTAGTTTTTAATGTATTAATTAGAGGGGATATTTCGTTTAGAGAATATGTATATATATAATAGTCTTTTTTATTATCTTGTTTTTTAGTTTTGTCTAGTATTTTATAATTGTGGGTAAAACTATCAATAAGAGACTCTAGTATTTTTTTATAAGACTTTGAATCTAAGTTTAGTTTATGACTATAATATTCTTTATTGTTATATATATAGAATTCTTGGGGAGTGTAGTATAAATAGAGTTTGTCTTTATCGTCAATATTTATGGTATAACCCTGTTCCTTTTTAAAATCTATTTCGTTGAATAATCTGTCAATGCTGTCTTTTTCCGCGTTACTTAGTTTATTTAGTATCTTTGCGGGATTGGTTTTTAAAAAATTATAACCATATAATAACCACGCACCAAAAATAATAGCTAGGGTGATAGATGCTGTTATTATTCTTAAGCGAATAAAAGGGTCATTATTCTTTTTCATTTTATCATCTCTATTTCTTATATTATTATAGCATAAATATGGTAAAATAAATTATGAAAGATAAGTCATTAATACTATATAATTTATAAGTTCGTTCTTATTGAAGAAAGATTGGTGAATAGTAATGGCAATATTACATAATGATTTTTTTCGGTTGATTGGTTTTAAGAAAAGACCGAAATCTCCATGGGATAAGTATTATGGTAAGAAAAATATGTTTTATACTATACCTAATATGTCTGTTTATGAATATATTTATAATAAGCATTATAAGTATAAAGATAATATCGCCATGGAGTATTATGGTACGAATGTTACTTATGCTGAACTATATCATCAGATAGATATTTGTGCTCGAGCATTTAGGAGTCAAGGTGTTAGAAAAGGTGATGTAGTTACAATATTATCTGCTAATTTAGTTGAAAGTATTTATGTTATTTTTTCTTTAAATAAGATAGGGGCGGTTGCAAATATAGTTCATCCTCTATCAGCTGAGAATGAAATAAAAGAAGCATTGATTAGATATTCTTCTGTAATGTTAGTAGCGATGGATATATGTTATGAGAAGATTAAAAGCTTTATAAATGATACTGAAGTATATAAAGTCATAGTATTGTCAGCTAAAGATTCGATGAGTTTTTTTTATAAGATAGGTTATTGGTTTACACAAGGTAGAAAAGTTGAAAAGATAGATTATAAAAATGATTTGTATATTAAGTATTATGATTTCCTTAAATATGGGGATAATTATACTAAGGAGGATAATGAGAGAATTACTAGGGATACTCCAGCTTTAATTCTTCATAGTGGGGGGACAACGGGTACTCCTAAGGGAATTGTGTTATCTAATGGTAATTTTTATTCTTCGACTATTCAGGCTGAGATTGCTCTCCCGGATTTATCTAGTGATGATGTCATATTAGCAATAATGCCAATTTTTCATGGTTTTGGTCTTTCTGTTTCAATTACTGATGCATTTGCTGTAGGTGCTAAAGTAGTAGTAGTACCACAGTTTAATGCTAAGACATTTGATAAATTAATAAAAAAGTATAAACCAACGGTTTTAGTTGGGGTACCAACTTTATTTGAAGCATTAACTAATAATGAGGGGATGAAAGATGTTGATTTGTCTTTTTTAAAATATGTTATTTCGGGTGGAGATACCTTAAATGAAACAAGAGTAGAGAAGATTAACGAGTTTTTATGTGCTCATGGGGCGAGTGTGGTATTGACGCAAGGTTATGGAATGACAGAAGCGGTTGCTTGTGTATCTGTTGATAGAAAAGATGATACTCATCCCGGAACTATTGGGATCCCTATGCCGGGAGTATATGTTCAGATTGTTAAGCCTGGCACTGATGAAGAAGTACCTTGCGGGGAAGACGGAGAGATTTGTATTTGTGGTCCAAATGTAATGTTGGGATATTATAATAATGAAAAAGAAACTAATGAGGTATTACATATTCATTCTGATGGTAATGTATGGTTACATTCTGGAGATATGGGGTCAATGGATAAAGATGGTTTTATTACATATAAACAGAGGTTAAAAAGAATGATTGTTACATCTGGTTATAATGTATATCCGTCGCAAATAGAGGAAATAATCGAAAGACATGAGGCTGTATTGAATTGTAGTGTAATAGGTGTTCCGCACCCTTATAAGGTTGAAGTTCCTAAAGCATATATAGTATTAAAGAAAGGATATTATGAGACTAAAGCATTAAAAAAAGAAATAATGGATTTATGTAAAAAAAATTTGGCATATTATTCTATACCTAAAGATTTTGAGTATCGAAGTAGTTTACCTAAAACTATGATAGGTAAAGTTGATTTTAAAAAATTACAAGAGGAGAATAATAAGAAAAGAAAGCGTAATAAGGCCAAATAGAGATGCTAAAAATAGTATCTTTTTTTTCAACTTTAAATATTATATAATTATTAATATAGGAGGTCTTATAATGGGGAAAAAAGTAATAGTTAATGAAGAAGATGAGAATTCTAATGGTCTTATGATTTTATTCTTTATAATAATTGCGATAGTAATTGGTAGTTTATCCTTCATAGCGGGAATTGTTTATACTAGTTATTTGGATGGAAAAGATGATGGGGCTTGTGAAGATGTTGTACCAATAGAAAAGATTGTTGATGAAAAGACAATTAATGATTATGTGGTTACAGATGAGAATGTTATAAAGATTTTGAATGATAAAGTGGAAGATATAGATTTTTCACAATCTGTGTCGAAAGAAAAATATTTATATAATTATTTAGAAGATGATAAATATTATTATGTTTTAATATCTTATGGAAGTTTTGATGTGGATGGAGCTAAAAAAATAGTATATACTGATTTGGAAAAGAAGAGTGTTTATAAAGAGTATGATAGTAAAGAATCATTTGTTATAGATGAAAATAATTAT
This sequence comes from uncultured Erysipelotrichaceae bacterium, assembly GCA_902800945.1. GTDB lineage: Bacteria > Bacillota_I > Bacilli_A > RF39 > UBA660 > Coprovivens. The sequence goes on from CADCFX010000007.1 coordinate 41,081, forward strand.
AATGATTTTAGTAAATATAGAATTACTTTTATTAAAGATGGTAATGATTGTATTTTTAAGGGGGTAGAAAGAATAGAGTAATATGGATAGGTTTAGGAGAAGCAGCTTATTGATGGTCTTGTTAATATTATTAGTATTGGTATTATCTGCTTTTACTTTATATTATGCTTTAAATAGTAGAGATAAGAAGATAGATAAGAAGCATGTGGATAATGGTATTGTTGATAAAGTAGATGTTGAAGATTCAATACCTGATACGACGAGAGTTTATAAATCTCTTGATAAGAGTATTGGAGTAATTAATTATTTATATACTTCTTTAAATAATAAGATTACTGATATTTATAAAAGGGAAATAAATATTAGTGATATTGAACAAAATATAAAAGTATATAGTGTTTTATTGTATTTATATAATGAAAAGAATTATGATGATATAATGGAAGATGATTATAATAGATTATATGAAGGATTATATATGGATGAGAAGAAAGACTATTATGGAAGTATAAATGCAGAGGAAGTTAAAAGCTTATATAAAAAGGTTTATAACGAAAATTTGGATGCAGGCAGTGAAATAAATATAGAAAATTATTGTCCAATATTTAAATATGATAACGATAAGTATTATTTTGGAACATATGATTGTTCTAATGTAAGAAGTAAGATTGTAGATTATAAGTATAAATATGTAATAGGTGATGATAGTGCTGATGTATATCTTTCTTTGGGCGTATTAGAAAATGATTATAGTTTTAAGGTATATAAGTATGATTTATATAAAGATGTTGTTTATAAAGAAAGCGATACAGATATATTATTAGATATTAACAGGAACAATTATAATGAGTATAGTAAGTATATAGTACATTTTATAAAAGATAATGGGGAATACTATGTTAATAGTGTGAGAAAGGTGATGAATTAAGATGGAAGAGAATAGCGTAAATAAAAGTGTAGTGATATTTTTATTATCAATTTGTGTAATTAGTTTATGTTTGGGAATATTTGCTAATTATCGGCTTATAGTAATTAGTAAAGAGAATCAAAGGATTAAAGAACAAGAAAAGGAAAAGGATAAAGTATATGGGGTTGAAGAAAAAGAAAAAGAATTAACTGATGATAGTATTATGAATGTTATTAAGAGAAACCAAGTGGTATTAAAGAATTATACTTATGATCAAATTAGTTTTAAGAAGTCAAGAATATATGAGAAGGATCAAAATAGTAATGATTTGGTTGATAGTCAGAAATTAATAGCTGTCTTATATACTTTGTTTGAAAATGATAAAGCTTATGAAGAACTTGATAGTAATAAATATCCTAATATAGTTCCTAATCCAGAAGGAAGTACTTTAATCATTAATGCAGATAGTGTTAAAAAATTGTATAAAGATGTTTTTGGAGGGGAATTAGATATTAATATTAAATTGCCTGATGATATAAGCAATAATTTTTATTATAGTAATGAATATGATGTATATGTTATAAATGGGGGATTTGGTGGCAGTTGTAATGACGGCTCATTAACTTATGATTATAAATATACGAATGATTCTTCTAATATATATGTTTATTCGGCACATGCTTATTATAAGAATTGTCCATATGAAGTATATAAAGATTTTGATAAGAATGAAAAATATGAGGCTCAAGATAATTTGGAGTTAGGGGAGAATAATTATCAAGATTTTTATAAGTATAGAATAACTTATAAAAAGGAGGGAAATAAGTATTTCTTTGCTAAAATAGAAAAGATAAAATAAAGGACATAAGTCCTTTTTTGGTGTATAATAAAAGGAGAAGTGAGGAATAGTTATGAAGAATATACCTATAACATTATTAACAGGATATTTAGGTAGTGGGAAGACAACATTACTTAATTATATACTTAATAATAAAGAAGGAAAGAAGTTTGCTGTAATAGTAAATGATATAGGAGAAGTAAATATAGATGAAAAGTTAATTGAGAAGGATGGAATAGTATCTGGTAAAGAACAGAGTCTTGTTCCTTTGCAAAACGGCTGTATATGTTGTACCTTGAGAGGGGATTTAATAGAACAAATCAATGATATCATTGATAAAGAGAAGTTTGATTATATTGTTATTGAGGCATCTGGTATTTGTGAACCCGTTCCTATAGCTCAAACTATTGTTGCTATGCAAGATGCTTATAAGCAATATAAAATGCCGGAATTATGTCATTTAGATTCAATCATATCTGTAGTTGATGCCAAAAGAATGGCTGATGAATTTGGTCAAGGCAAAGATTTGTTAAATGATAAGTTAGAAGAAGATGATATAGAAAATCTTATTATTCAGCAAATAGAGTTTTGTGATGTAATAATTCTTAATAAAATAGACGAAGTTAGTAAAGAAGAATTAGAAGATGTTAGAAATGTTATTAAGGCTTTAAATCCTAAAGTTAAGATAATTGAAACTAATTATGCTAAAGTGGATTTAGATGATATATTGGATACTAAGAGTTTTGAGTTTGAAAAGGCTGCTACTTCTGCTGGATGGTTTGAAGCTTTAGAAGGTGATCATGATGATGAGGAAGAAGAACATGAACATGAACATCATCATGAACATCATCATGATCATGATAAGGGTGAAGTGGAAGAGTACGGTATAAGTACTTTTGTATATAAAAGAAGAGAGCCAATGGATAGAAAGAAATTCTATGAATATATTGGTAAACCTTGGCCAAAGAAGATAATAAGGGTAAAAGGATTGACTTATTTTGAAGATGATAAAGATATGTCATATTTATTTGAGCAGGCTGGTAGTTTGAAAAATATAGTAGAAGCTGGTCCTTGGCTTGCTACTGCCGAACCTAAAGTGCAGGAACAAATATTGGCTGCTAATCCTGACTTGAAAAAGGATTGGGATCCTTTCTATAAAGATAGAATTATTAAATTGGTATTTATAGGAAAAGGAATGAATAAAGAAGAGATAATAAAGGAACTAGATGAAATATAGTATTGGGAATGGACTATAGATAATAGTTCTTTTTTCTTGTTAAAATATGTTATAATTAAGGACGTAAGAAGGGATTATTTATGAAAAAAAGCTCTTTTGTAGAAGGAACTTTCATAGCTACTTTAGCAATTATATTTACTAAAATACTAGGTATGTTATATGTTATACCTTTTTATGGTATGTTAGATGGTTTAGACGGAGGTAAAGGGACAGCTTTATACGGATATGCATATAGTATATATGTAGTATTTTTAGATATATCTTCAGCGGGTTTACCAATAGCTATTAGTAAAATTATTAATGAATATAATACATTAGGTATGAATGAAGCTAAGGTTAGATCTTATAAAATAGGCAAAAGAATAATGGTATTATTAGCTTTTGTAATATTTTCTTTTATGATGATATTTGCTAGACAAATAGCGCATGCTCTAATTGGTGAATTAAAGGGCGGGAATACTTTAGATGATGTGGCTTTGGCTATTAGAAGTGTATCTTTTGCAATACTAATTGTACCTTTTCTTAGTGTTACGAAAGGATATTTACAAGGACATAAGATAATTAGTATTCCTAGTTTTAGTCAAATAATAGAACAAGTTGTTAGAATAACTATTATTTTAGCAGGTACTTATTTAACTCTTAATGTATTAAATGGTACTGTAACTACCGCAGTCTGTATATCTGTTTTTGCAGCCTTTATAGGGGGATTAGCTGCTTATTTATATATTAGAATAAAGATGAAAACAGATAAATCTGGAAATATTGATTTAGATAGGGATTATAAAAAAGATAATGTTACTAACAAAGAAATTGTAAGGAAAATTTTCTCATATGCTATACCTTTTATTATTATTAATATAGTAAGTAGCTGTTATAACTTTATTGATTTAACTTTGATAATAAGAACTATGAATTATATAAAGTTGGATGCGGCGATGATAGAGTTTGTTTCAACTGCAACAACTACTTGGGCACCTAAAATTAATATGATCGTGACTAGTGTGGCGATGGGGATGAGTACTTCATTGATACCAACTATGGTTACAGCTTATACTTTAAAGGATTGGAATGAAGTAAATAATAAGTTTAATCAAGCGTTACAAATATTAATATTTGTTTCACTACCTATGACTATTGGTTTAGCTATGCTATCGAATGCTGTTTGGACTATATTTTATGGATATAACGTAAGTGGAACTATAATATTAACGTTAAATGTATTTACGGGTTTATTTTTAAATATTTACATGATTACGTCATCTGCTTTACAGGGATTAAACAAGTTTAAGATAGTGTATATATCAACAATAAGTGGATTTGCAACAAATGCTTTACTTGATGTGCCAATAATGCTTTTTTATAATAAAGTAGGTATTCCTGCATATTTAGGAGCTGTCACTGCTAGTATAATAGGGTATATACTTAGTGTAGTTATAGCATTAATAGCCTTAAGTAAAGAGTGTAAAATAGAGTATAAGAGAACGTTTAAAACCCTTATTAAGATGATGATTCCGACTATGGCTATGATAATAATTGTTTTCTTGATTGGTAAGATATACCCACTTAATGTTCATAGTAGATTATCTTGTGTATTGTATATAGCTATTAATGCTATATTGGGAGGATTAACTTATTTTGTTATAGCATTTAAACAGGGATTGTTAGAAAAAATATTAGGTAAAAGAATGACAAATAAGATCTTAAAGATATTAACTTTGGGTAAGGTACAAGTATAGAGGGGATAGTATGAGACTTAGAAATGTAAAGAATGCTAAAAAAATAGTTGGTAATAGTAAATATGTAATTGATAATCCTAAAGAATATAAAGGTAATTATAAAGAAGTATTTAATAATAATAATCCCATATGTTTGGAGATAGGTATGGGTAAAGGAGATTTTATTATTAATATGGCTTTAAAATATCCTGATATAAATTTTATTGGTTTAGAGAAGTATCAAAGTATTGTGGTAAGGGCTATAGAAAAACTAGAAAAATTAGAATTGAATAATTTAAAACTAATATGTATTGACGCTTTGGAATTGGGGGATATTTTCTTTAAGGAAATAGATACAATATATCTTAATTTTAGTGATCCTTGGCCCAAGAAGAGACACGCTAAAAGAAGATTAACATCAGATACTTTTTTGCCGATTTATGATAATGTTTTTAAAGGTGTGAAAAGAATTGTGCAGAAGACTGATAATGTAGGTTTGTTTGAATATAGTATTGTTAGTTTAAGTAAGTATGGATATAAAATTATGGATGTATCTTTAGATTTACATGCTACTGATAAGGATAATGTTATGACAGAGTATGAAAAAAAGTTTAGTAGTCAAGGAGTTAGGATAAACTATTTGGAGGCGCAAAAAAAATAATATTTTAATTTGCATATAATAATGGTATAATTTATTAGAAAGAGTGGAGGAATAATGAAGAAGAAAGTCATATTAATTCTTTTTATCTCTTGTATTTTGTGTGGATGTACTTCTATTCAAGATAAGTCTATAGAAGATATAATTAATAGTTCTGTTAGTAGAAATCTTAGAGTGTATAATACATATAGAAAAGGGTATAAGTATAATTTGGCCAAAGGGTTATATGCTATTGATTCTACTGACTTTAATGAGATTATTGCAAGTAGAGATTATAAGTATTATTTATATGTAGATGGAGTAAGTTATTATAATAAGGTAATAGAAAAGTACGAGGAAAGAAAAGGTCCTTATGTATCGATGGCTATTTCTCATGAAGATAAATATGGGTATTTGGAGATTAATAAGCGTAAGGATGGGGACTATTTTGTTGAAATAATGTACAATTATGCTAAAATAGAAGTGGTAGTTAAGAAAGAAGATATAAAGGAAACAGTTGCTAATTCTATGAACATTTTAAAATCAGTTACTTTTAATAATATAATACTTAAAAATGTTCTTGGAGATGAGACTACTCAAGCTAAGGAATTTGATTTTAATATTTTTGAAACTGCAAGCAGTAAGAATAGTGAATATTTGGAAGCTATTGACGCGGATATTTATCAAGAAGATAATGATGAAGTTCATGATTCTGATTTAATAGATCCTAGAGGTGATAATGATGCAAGAAAATGATAATGAAAAGAAAAAAGTTGGTTTTTTTGGAAAAATAAAAAACATTCTTTTTGTTGATGATGAGGGTGATTCTGATAAAGAGGATTCTGTATTGCCAGATTATAAGGGCAGACAGGAAGAAATAGTTGAAGATCCAAAAGAAGAAAAAGAAGAGAAACAGATAATTGGTTCAAGAGTAAGTAATGCTAGAAGAGAAATGGTTGAAGAGGTTGTTGAACCAAAAGTTGAAACTATTAAAGAGGAAGATGTTGTTCAGGAAGAAAAAGAGGAAAAAGAATCTCCATTTTTCTCATTTGATGAAGATGAGTTTAAAAGACTTACTTCTAGGGTGGCAAGGAATGAAGCTAGTAATAAAGAGAAAGAAAAAGTTGAAACTTCACCAGCAAAAAATAGTTATAGTAGCACTAATAGATATGAGAGTAGATCTAGTAATTTAAGTAGTGTTAGCAATACTTCTCATCCTGGCAAGAAGCCATTTGTTCCTTCGCCAGTTATATCGCCGGTATATGGGGTTTTAGATAAAAATTATTCTAAAGAGGATATTGTGGATAGAAGAACCGAGAGAAAACCTAAAGATATTGATAATTTAGATAGAGTAAGAACTAAGGCTTTTGGTAATACCAAAGTTATTGAGGAAAAAGAAGAAGAGATTGAGATTAAGAGTAGAGAAGTACCTGATATTGCAGAAGTGATTGAAGAAAAGCCAATATCTCGAGAAGAGAGAAAGAAAAGAGAAGATTATAATAAAGTTGAAGAAATAGAGGATAATATTGAGATAGAAAGCCCAGTACTTGATAATAAGGTGATTGATAGTATTGGAGATGATTATTCATCACCTATAGAAGAAGAACTGAATAATATGATTAATAGTAATGATGAAGAAGATTTCTCTAGTGAAGAAGAAACTAATGGGGTTAGTAGAAATGCTAAATTAGATGATTTGGAAAAAACTTCAACATTAAAAATATTAGATGATATTGAAAAGGAACTTAATAGTATTAATCCTAATAATAATGAAACTAATGCTGAAAGCAATGCTGATGAGACAGTAGAAAAGGACATTTTTGATATGATTTCTTCGATGTATGAAGGAGGAGATGACGAAGATGACAACGATTAAGTTCTTGCAGTCTTTGTTGCCAATTATAATATATATCTTGTTAATAGTTTTATTAATTATTGGTATTATAATTGGAATTAGAGCTATAGAAACAATGAAAAAGGTTGATAAGGTAGTAGATAATGTTAATGATAAAGTAGAATCTTTAAATGGATTCTTCAATATAGTTGATTTTACTACTGATAGAATATCAATGATTACTGATAAAGTAGTTGATGGGGCTTCTCACTTATTAGGAAGTATTTTTAAAAGAAAAAAAAGAAAAAATGATGATGATGATGAAGAGGAGGAAGATTAATATGGGAAAGAATGGACTTGGTAAGTTTGTCGCAGGAGCTGCTGTTGGAGCAGGATTAGGATTATTGTTTTCGCCAAAATCTGGTGAAGATAATAGAAAGGAATTAAAAGCTAAACTAGATGAGTTAATTGAGCAATTAAAAGGTGTAAAAGCCGAAGATGTTAAAGATTACTTTGAAATGAAAGTTGCAGAAATTAAGAAAGATTTGTCAGAGTTAGATGGAGAAAGAGTTCTTGAAATTGCTAAGGAAAAGGGCGAGTTAGTAAAAGACAAAGTTGATGAATTAGCAGTTCAAGCAAAAGAAAAAGCTACACCAGCTATTGAGAAGACTATTTCTGATGTTAGAGAAAGAGTAATAGAGTTTTTAAAGAATACTACTAAAAAACTTGAGAAACAACGGAAAGAAGCTAAAGATAGCAAAAAATAAGATAACATAATTGTTATCTTTTTTATTAGGATTAATTATGCTATACTTGACTTAATAGGATGGTGTAATATGATGAAAAACAGGATTATTTTGATAGTGTCGATAATTATAATACTTCTGTTAGGAATATTTGTTATAAGAAATAATATAGATGATGATTTAGATAGTATTAATAAAATTGAAGATCATTCGTTTGAATTACAATTAATAAAAGAAGTAGAAAATGAAGAGAATGTACTAATAAGTCCATATTCTATTAAAATTGCTTTAAATATGTTAAAAGAAGGTACTAATGGTGATTCATTGAAGCAAATAAATAGAGTAATTGGGAATAATGATATTAATATTATAAGAAATGATTCTGTTGGTATGGCTAATGGAGTATTTATTAAAGATAAATATAAGAAAGAAGTTAGTAATAAATATATAAAACTATTAAAGAATGATTATAAGGCGGATGTGGTTTTTGATTCGTTTCAGGGGCCAGATAGAATTAATAATTGGGTTAATGATAAAACTAAGAAAATGATTCCAAAATTGATGGATAGTATTGATAGCGATTTTGTATTAGCTTTAGTAAATGCTTTGTCTGTGGATGTGAAATGGGCTGATCCTTTTAAGTGTGTTAATACGCAAAAAGAAATTTTTTATAAAGATGATGGGACTCAAATAAATGTTGCTATGATGCATAAAGATAGTAACGGTATTTATTTTGAAACTGATGATGCCAAGGGTGTAGTACTACCTTATAAGGCTAAGAAAGGTAAACAATTAGAGATGATAGCTATTCTTCCAAATGAAAATCTTAAGAGCTATATTGAGCTATTTAATGATGAGGAATTGAGGAAAATAGATGATTATAAAGAATCTAATCGTGTTTCATTATATTTCCCGAAATTTAGTTATGAATATGATTGGAAATCATTTAAAGAATCTTTACAAAATATGGGGATAAAAGATGTTTTTGATTCCGGTAAAGCCGATTTGTCAAGGATGTTTGACGGTGCTAGTGATTATTATGTTTCTAAAGCAATACATAAGACTTATATAGATTTAGATGAAGAAGGAACTAAGGCGGCAGCGACTACCGGCTTTGTAATTAGCAAAAATGCTGCAGAGGCAGAGGACAAGATTATTATAACTTTTAATAAACCTTTTATTTATATTATAAGAGATAAAGATAGTAATGAATTTTTGTTCTATGGGATAGTTAATCATCCTAATAAATGGGAGGGAAAGAGTTGTGAGTAAGCCGATAAATAGTAATAAAATTGGTGTGTTATTAGTATTGTTTTTAATAATAATAGGTGTCAGTGTTATTATATATAATAGGGTTAACAAAGATGAAAGTAATAAAAGGAAGAAGGAAAAAATAGTGATAAATGGAGATAATAATTTTGAGGTAAGATTAATAAAGGAAGTAAATAAAGGAGAAAATGGCAATTATTTGATTAGTCCATATTCTATTAGAGTTGCTCTTAATATGTTGGCAGAAGGAGCTAATAATGAAACGGAAGAAGAGATTGTAAATGTGGTAGGTAATAATACTAATAGAATTATTCCTATTAAAAATAGAATAAATGATGCTTATGGGTTGTTTATAAGAAATAAGTATCAGAGTGTAACAGAAAAAGATTTTATAAATAATATAAGAAATGGGTATAATGGAGAAGTATTATTTGATGAGTTTAAGACTCCTGATGTAATAAATAATTGGGTAAAAAAGCAAACATATGATATGATTCCTAAACTTTTAGATCGTATAGGTGATGACTTTGTATTAGGTATGGCTAATGCTATAGCTATAGATGTGGAATGGGCTAGTCAATTTGAGTGTGATTTAACTCATAAAGATAGTTTTAATAAAATTGATAAAACGACAAAAGATGTATCTATGATGGTTAATACTTTTAAATATGGGGCTGAATATTTTATAGAGGATGACTATAAGGGAGTTGTTCTACCATATGTACCTTATGATAAAGACGGAAACAAAGATTATGAAAATGGTGAACAATTAGAATTTGTTGGGATTATTCCTAATGGGGATATAAATAGTTTTATAAATGATATGGATGATTCTTTCTTGAGTAATTTTTCTAATGATGTAAAAGAGGCCAGTAGGAAAGAAAGATTGCAATTATTTTTGCCAGTATTTAGTTATGAATACTCAATAAATAGTCTTGGCGAAGTGTTAAATACATTAGGTATTAAAAAAGCATTTAGTAGTGAGGAAGCTGATTTTACTAAAATAATAACGGAAGAGCAAAGAAAAAAGAATAATATTGATAATATTTATGTTAATCAAGCTCTTCATAAGACTTATATTGAATTAAATGAAGCTGGTACTAAAGCAGCTGCTGTTACATATTTTGGAATGTATGAATCTGCGGTTTTTGATATGGAAAAACCTAAAATAATAGAGATGAAGTTTGATAAGCCATTTATGTATATGATTAGAGATAGAAAGAATAAAGAAATACTATTCTTTGGGGTTGTTTATGAGCCAAATGCTTATAAAGAAAGAACGTGTGAATAAATATAATATATGGTGAACAAGTAGAAGAGAGGTAGAAGTGTGAAAGTATTAGTAACTGGTGGATTAGGATATATTGGTAGTCATACTTGTGTAAGTTTATTAGATAATAATTATGAAGTAGTAGTATTAGATAATTTATCTAATTCTAAGAAGAGTGTGATAAAGAGTATTGAAAAAATAACGAAGAAACAAATAACTTTTTATCAAGGTGATATGATTGATAGAGGGTTATTGGAAGAAATATTTGCTAAAGAAAAAATAGATGCTGTAATAGATTTTGCTGCTTATAAAGCAGTAGGAGAAAGTGTAAGTAAACCTGTTGAATATTATACTAATAATGTTTCTACAGTTTTGGTTTTGTTATCAGTTATGCAAAAGTATAATGTTAAAAAAATAGTATTTAGTAGTAGTGCTACTGTATATGGGGATCCAGAGAGGGTTCCAATTAAAGAAGATGATAAAATTGGAGGCACTACTAATCCGTATGGAACTTCTAAATTGTTTGTAGAACAAATATTAAAAGATTTATATAAATCTGATGATACTTGGGATATAGCAATTCTTAGATATTTTAATCCTATTGGTGCACATGAATCAGGTTTAATAGGTGAAGATCCGAAAGGAATTCCAGCTAATCTGTTACCATATGTTGCTAAAGTAGCAAATGGTGAGTTAGAGTGTTTAAGTGTTTTTGGTGATGACTATGATACTAAAGATGGTACTGGAGTTAGAGATTATATTCATGTTGTTGATTTGGCAGATGGGCATATAAAAGCCTTGGAAAAGTTGGAAAAAGAGAAACGAGGATTGTTTATATATAATTTGGGTACAGGTGTAGGTTATTCGGTATTAGATATTATTAAAGCATTTGAAGATGTTAATAAGGTTAAAGTTAATTATAGAATAGCTGAAAGAAGACCTGGGGATATAGCAACTTGTTATGCAGATGCTAGTAAAGCCAATAAAGAGTTGGGATGGCATACTACTAAAGATATTAAAGATATGTGTAGAGATGCTTATAATTATGTTAAGAAGAATAGTAAATAAAGGAGATTATAGAAATGAAATATGAAATAATAGGTGGTAGTTTTCCTGTAGTAGAATGTACGTTAAAATCAGGTGAGGCAATGATTACACAGAGTGGGTCAATGGCTTATATGGATCCAACTATTACTATGGAAACATCAACAAATGGGGGATTAAAAAAAGTAGTAGGTAGATTGTTTTCTAATGAACATTTGTTTCAAAATATATATACTTCGACTAAGGATGGTTCTAAAATAGCTTTTGGTACTTGTGTACCTGGTTCTATTATGGCTATAGAAGTGAAAACTGGCAAGCCTTTAATTTGTCAGAAATCGGCTTTTTTGGCCTCTTATGGGAATGTCGAGTTATCAACATTTTTTAATAAGAAGATTGGTGTTGGGATCTTTGGTGGAGAAGGATTCATCATGCAAAAGATAACAGGGGAAGGAACTGTGTTTATTGAAATTGATGGGGCGTATAAAGATTTTGAATTAGAAGAGGGTCAACAATTAATTCTTAGTACTGGTTATTTAGTTTCTATAGATGAAACTTGTTCAATGGATGTTCAAACCGTGAAGGGATTAAAAAATATAATTCTTGGTGGTGAGGGAATATTTAATACAGTTATTACTGGCCCAGGGAAGGTAGTTGTACAAACGATGCCACTTCCTAAACTTGCTAATTCGTTGGTACCGTTCTTACCGCAACAAGTCTCTACAACTAATAGCTCAGGTAATGATGCTATTGATGCAGCTACTTCAATATTTAAGATGTTTAATAAAAAATAAAATGATGTATTGTCATTTTATTTTTTTGTATACCAAAAAGAATTGGTGTGATATATTATTTGTAGAGGTGTTTTATGAAAAGATATTATATTGATTTGGGTTCTTCAACAATAAAGGTTTATGGCTATGAAGATGAGCTAAAACTACTAGAAGAACATTCTATATATTTTAAAAATGACTTTGATCCTGAAAAAGGGATAAGTGAATATAATTTAAATGAATTGTGTGATTATTTTGAAGAGATAAAGAAGAAATATGATTTGTTATATTATAATACTAATATTTATGTTACTGGTATTTTTAGAAATTTAGTAATTGATAAAAAGATAGAACTTGTTAAATTATTCAATGATAGGTTTGATTTGCATTTTAATATAATAAGTCATGGCATTGAGAACTATTATTTGGCTAAAGCTATGGAGAATGATTATAACGGGAAGAAAGTCTTAATAATAAATATGGGTGGTAAGACGACGGAATTAGTGACTTTTGTTGGTGATAAGATTATGGATACCAAAAATATCAATGTAGGAGTTGCTGATTTATTAAATAACTTTGCTAAAGTAAATGATAAGTATAGTGGAAACACTTTGGAGGAGTTGGAACAGTTTACTTTTGATAAGCTGGGAGATATTAATCTAGATACTGATTATGATTGTGCAATATTTACTGGTGGTGAAGAAAGATTTGAATTATTAACAGGATTTAACTTAGTAGATAATACTTTGTTTAATGATGGAATACATAAATATATGTTGTCTTTAGAAGATTATGTTGAAGGAACTAAGAAAGTGATGTTTGACATTTCTATTGATGAATTGTATGAATTGATGCCTGGTAATCCCAAATGGATGGATGGTGCTAGATGTGGAGCGATTATTCCTTTAGTATTATTTAGAATGACTAAAGTAAAATGGATTATTCCGTCCGATTTAAACTTAATTAATGGAGTTATAAATGATTTAAACTAGCTATGGGGGATTTATATGGAAAAAACAACAAAAGAGATTAACGATGGGAAGTCTGATTATATTGAACAAATAGTTCGCGAGATATTAGTTGCTTATGATGCCCAAAAGAGATTTGAATATTTTGAAGAAAAAGATACGGAAGATGATTATAGTGATTATTGTTGTCAAATGAGTTCTTGGATTTCGAGAATTATTCGAGATTATAAGAAAATTTTTAATATTGATCTTCAAACTTCAGTAGCTATTGAGAATATGCTAAAAGAAATAAAAGCCCCATATTGTCCAAGTGATAAGCTTTCTATTTCGACTGATAAAGTCATTATTGGTGATTTAGAAAAATATGTGAGAAGTTTATTGCTGGCAAAAGGTGAGTATCTGAAAATAAGAAACGAGGAAATGGATAAAATTAGATCTCAGTCTTTTTATAAAAAAATAATGGGTGAGTATGCATTAATGTCTGAGCAGCATCCTAATAATAAATGTAAGCTGGGGCGATTGTTTGGAAATAATATTGTTTCTTCGGTTGCTTTTGCAGATCAGCATGGTGTTATGTGTTCTGTAAAATCCTTAAAGGATTTAGAACTAGAATTTAAAGAATATCATATCGCACTTTTAGACATGCGAAAAAACGGGCTATTTGGTGATGATGTTTTTAATAGTTATTATTTAACACTTAGGTCTTTATATGATTATTATTGTAGTTGTGTTAGAGGCGAACAGATTCTTTATAGAATGATGACAGATGAGCAGTATGAAGAAGCCTTTGAGGGCATTAAAAAGTGGTATTTTAAGGGTACTACATTACCAATTATTAAGCCTGTGATGGCTGATCTTAAGGATAAAGATAGTGAAGATTGTATATTAAAAAAAGATTATTGTTTTCAGCCTTTTGGTCGCTTGTCTGATGAATACCGAATAGCGTTGGAGCTCGAAGTATTACAAAAGGCGGTAGATTTTGCTCCAGCTATTGGCCAAGAAGGTGAAAATAATGGCGCTTATATTTCAAGACTTAAAAGGCTCGCCTCTAGACTTTTGTATATTTATCAAATGATACTGAAATATAATAATGGAAGTTTTTCAGATAATGAATGGTGTAAATCTCTTTGTTCTAGGGCTAGAATTGATTATAAATGGGAGCTGGATTCTTTGAGAAAAGATCCGTTATTTAAACAAATAATGGGGAAATATGCTTTAGATAAAGAACAAGAATTAAACTTCCATTTGCATGGAGAGATGATTTTTCCGGAAATGATGACTGTTGATACGGAAATTATTCCAATCAAAAGACCGGAAGAATTAGAGGATGATTATTTGCTTTGTGGTAAGAAAATGCTTGAGTTGTTAGGGTATGGCACACTTACTCTTGATGAGTATAATAGATGTTCTTTATTATTGAAATATGCTTATGATTATTATGAGAGTTGCTCTATGGGTGAACAATACGCCTTTAGAGAATTGACTGATGAGGAATATTTTGAGGTTCAGCGCAGGGCAAATAGTAATAAAGTTTTTATAGAGGAACAGTTTGAATTGGATTCAGACGAGTTTATAATTAAAATAGCTGCAACAAGAGGAGATAAAGGAAGAAGGTTAGTTCTTCCTTGGTTATAATAAGTAATATAATAAATTTGAAAAAATGAATTAAATGGGGTATAATCGCCAGGGAGGCGAGGAAAATGAATATAGATGATATTTTTAAATTATTAAAAAGGCTTGGAGTAGAATGTGAAAGAACTGGTGATATTGTTAAGTTTTGGTATGATGCCACTCCAATGACAATGGCAGATTCTGCTTTAACTGTTGGAAAGGTTTCCAATTTTTTGAGAAATAATAATGCAATTCTTAAATCTCAAAATAGAGTGATTTATCTAGCTTTACCAACTTCTTTTCCTGAAAAAGCATTGGATAGTGACTCCTTGTTTTTATCAAAGCTTGAGATTAGAGATAAGGACGTAGGATATTTTGTTTATTTTAGAAGTGTTCCTATTGCAGATTTAACTATTCAAATATTAGAAGGTGATACTAGGTCAGTGGTTCATTTTAAGAAGAAAGATGTAACATTTACAAAGGGGGCAAAAATCGGCTTTTTTTCGAAGGGCGAATGGCATGATAAAGCTTTTAACGAGAAAGATCTTGATGCTAGAGAAAAAAGTCTTTCTCAGTCGAATCAACCAAAAACAGTTAATGACGAATGGGAACTAGAAAATATAAAAAAACAATGGAATAATCTAGATCTATATTTAACAGCTGATGAAATGCGAGAAATCATTAGTAATCACGAGTTTTTTATCAGACCGGTAGTAGATTATTATGCTGGTGAATTTAGAGTATTGAGTGATACAATGGATGATTTACAGAAAGATGTTAAGGCTAATAAGGGAACTTCATTAAGGCTTATTTCACCAACTACAAGTCAATCTAATGATGAAAAAAAAGACAATTAAATTGTCTTTTTTTTGATATTTTTGTTAATGGTTTTCTTTTTTTTCCAGAATGGTAATTTATGTGATAAATAAAAGATTATTATGAATTCAAAATCCAGTCAATAATTAGTTTTTTTATTTCGTAGTATTCTTTTTCTTCGAATTGCATATTAGCTATACAGAATTTTTTGGAAGCAATATGTGAGCAAAACATGCATTCATATAAATCAAAACAATCTTGGATAAAAAGCGAATTGTTTATTTTGTTGGAACAAATTACGTTATAACTATTGCTACATTTTTGAGAGTCGTCACATCTAATACAAAAGCTACAAGCGCTAGATCTTTGGGATGCTAGAAGGTATTCGCTATTTAAACATGAATCAC
Organism: uncultured Erysipelotrichaceae bacterium; assembly: GCA_902800945.1. Lineage (GTDB taxonomy): Bacteria > Bacillota_I > Bacilli_A > RF39 > UBA660 > Coprovivens. The sequence continues at coordinate 57,150 of CADCFX010000007.1, forward strand.
AGAAAACTAGGTTTTTTGAATCGCTACAATCTGAGCATCTATATATATTTTCACTTCCATAAATAGTGTCGCTTTTTGCAACATTAATAGAATCGTATACTCTTTCAGTGGTTGTTAAGTTAATGCTATTCCATATATCTATTAATTCTTGCAGATTATTTACTTCTTTTTTGGGAAGCATCCATCCCTTTTCTACCTCTCTTTTTTCCATATTTTTGTTGGATATGTATCGACCGCTATTAATTGAGTCGGCCCATGTTATTTCATTAGTAGTTGAATCATTAACTTGTTTTGGTAATTTAATATCGAATGCATATTTTTCTAATAGAGTATCTATAGAATAGTTATTATCCTTATCAAATATGTTTTTAAATATTTTATTAACAATTTCTAGGGCTAATGTATCATTCATTTTTTCACAACCTTTCTGCTTGATGAAGTAGATATTAATATGTCCTTTAATTTTATGTTATTACTTATAGTGAAATTAGTTTTTATATTGTTTGAATCATGATTATTACTTGAGGTACTTTTGTCATTTGAAACAGTTTTTATCCTTGGAATACTAGTATAGTCTAGAGTTGAACCTTTGAATGCCGGGAGTAAAATACCGTTAGTATCTATTCTTGCTATGCATTCTCTGTTTGATAACTCTGTTAATAGTTTTACTTTTTTTTCTCGTGTGTCATCAAGAGGTATTTTCATATTAAAATTATCTACTAAGATGTTAGCGTCTAGTTTCGAAACTCTAAATATGAAATAATTTATAACATTTGCAAAAATTGAATTTTTTAAATCTTCAGAAATCTGGTTGAAGTATTGTCCGGCCAGAATTAGAGATAGATTATATTTTCTAGCTTCTGATAAATACCTGGATAATATTGGATTTTCTACTACCGCAACTTCGTCAATGATGAAAATTATATGTTCATCTATTTCTCTTTTTTGGATTATGGTTAATAATTGCTGCATTATTAAGCCAGCTATGGTTTTTGTAACTTTATCCCCAAGTCTTGTTCTATCTAAGGAAAATATGGTTAGAAAATTATCGTCAATAGCTTTTTTTAAGCTTTCGGGACTCTGTTCGTCATTGAAAACAGGTAGCATTTCCATTTCGTCAATAAATGCGATAATAGGGGACAGTGCTTCTCCATATGATTTTGTTCTTAATTCATTAAAGTCTGATAAGAAGAATTCAATTATACTCATAGGTAGATTGTATTTTAGTTCTTTTATGATACTATTTCTAAATTCTGTGTCTAGAAGTAGTTTCCTTAGATTCTTAAAATTAAATGTTTCGTTTGTTAATAGTAAGTGAATAGAGTGCCTTAATACTCTTTCTAGTTTGGAATTATATTGATCGGCAATTAAAGATTTAAATAAATCTAATAATAGTTCTGTCGAAGCGACAACATCATCACTATTGTTGATAAATAGGTCAATACTATCAGAATGATTTTTGAAGTCAATAACTTTTCCTATACCGCCAATATCTTCTTCTAAGGAAGCGTGAGGATCTATAACAACTACCTTGTATTGATGTTTTAAATGTTCATTTTTATTAATGTTATTTATTAATAAACTTATAAATTTTGATTTTCCACATCCGGAAGCTCCCATTATTATACTATGCTTGTTAAAGTTGAAGTTATTTTGGTTTAAGTAAAAATTTCCTTGTAAATAGGGAAATGTATCTACAGATAATAGAGCGTTACTAGAATCGGAACTTAGTAGATGTAAAACCTTGTTTATGTCTAAATACTTCGGAGTCCCTTTGTATAAATATCTTTTATTACCTTCGAAATCAGCCGATAGTATATAAGCTGGAAGAGCAATTAAACACTTGTATTTCTTTATAATATTGTTTTTGTTTATGTAATAACTAACTTTGGATTTTATCTTGTTATCATAAATTTTTTTAAATGTTACTTCTAGGTATTCTAGAGTGCCGATATTTCTTATTTCAGCATAGTTTATTAAATCTATAATACTACCATCTATTTTAGGAATAGTTGGTAATATGGCTTGGGGTTTGGGAAGGATTAGTTCTTTTGCTGGTTTTAATAAAAAAGAATTTAGATTATTAATGGTAGGAGGAAGAGAACATTTTGTGTTAACAAAATATCTTATTTGATTCTTGTCGTTGCTAATGATTATTCTCCATTTCCTAAATAGACCATTATAATCTGATATTGTATTTATTAGTTCTAACCATTCTTCTTGATCAATATATTTCTTGGTTAGATATATTTCGGTTGTTAAATTCATAATACTCACCTAGATTATTATAATTATAACAAAAATAGATTATTATGAGTAGGATTTTATTAGTTATCTTTGTAACCTTTTCGAATATGTTATTGTATTGCGAAACTATTATCACTTCTTGATAAAAAAATCAATCCTTTTGAGATTGATTTCTATTTAATGTTCATAGTTCGAACAGAATTATCTAATGGAGCAAGTGTCGTAGATATCTACAACTTTTTTGCTATGACGTGATAAATATCACTCACTACTAATAATATACCATAATATTAGTTTATTTCAAACATTTTGATGAATTTATTTAAAAAAACATAAATAATGATATAATTATAATAGAATCTATGGAGGTATTCTTATGTTAAAAAGAATTAAATTAGTTATACTTGTATTTTTAGTAATATTGCTTTGTGGTTGTGGTGTAGGTAGTGTTAAAGTTAATAATCCTTTAACAGAGAATGAAATTATTAATTATGTACAAAATGAAATTTATAGAGAAACTGGAGATGAAACAAGAGTAAGTATTATAAATAAAGAAAAATTATCGGTTTGTACGGCTTGGTTTGATGGATGTGTAAGATATCAAACAGTTGAAGGTGGTCATTGGTATGAAGTAGAAATAATTAACAAGTCTAATAATGAAATAATCGGAAAAGGTAAATATAGAGATGGATATATAAAATATGATAAACAATACACAAACGGAAAAAGCGAAAGTGCTCATTCCTTTACAAGCAATTATAAAGAGCAAAAAGGTTTATTTTTAATAAAAAACGAATTTATTAATGCTTTAAATGAAAAATTTAATAAGTATCATATTTATAATGATGTAAGTAATGATACAGGATACGATATATTTATTAATTCTTCTAATTATGATGACATTAATGATTTGTTATTAAAATTTAAAAACACTGTTATTAAATATCGAGATATTGCTTATACAAGTTATAGTGTATACATTTACAAGGATGAAAATGTTTTTAATAATACTAATTTCGATTTATACAAAAATGGACATGAATATTATGGTGGACAATCATATGGAAAGGATATGATTGAACAATATACAGGTAAAGAAGTAATTAGAATTGGTGGTGGCAAAGATTTTAATTATGAATTATTTACAAGTAATGGTGCTTCTGCAGCTAATACAAATGATGAATATATTGATTATAATACCTTTGAATATTTGGTTTTCTGGTATAATGCTGAACCGAATTCATTTGTCGGTTATAATACCCCATCAATGCAAATATTTGGAGTAAAATAATTAGATTGAAAGATGATTACATACCAATTTCGTAATCATCTTTTTTTTGTCTTTTTGTTCTGGTAAACTAAAACCTTCACGTGCTTGATCTTCTGTTGATACTCTTAAATATAAACCACATAAATGTTTAATTTTATCTTCCACACAACACATCTTTTCTTCAAAAAAAGAAGAGATAAAAGCAATAGAAATACATACTACTACCTTTATCTCTTTAACTTTTAACAATAAAACGAATTTTTTTCTTTATTCCCATAATGCATAACCCCCATTAATACATTTTAGGCATATATCTTTCAGTTGTTATATATAATAGTATTTTTGTCTTAAAAAAGTCAATAGTTAGCGAAATATCAGGCATTTAGTAGATTTTTAATATAATCTTCAAGTTCCACAAGTTGAATCTTTTTATTTAGACTACCAACATAAATATCAGTAGAATAATTAAACACTAGAAATGTAGTATCTTTAACAATAATCTTGTGTGGCTCTATGTAAGATAAATTAGTCTTATCAATTTTTCTAATACTACCATTTATAATAATAGGTTTGATATGACAAAACTCACATATAAATTCTAGTCTTTGTTTAAGATTACTTTCTATTTCTAGTTCTTGTGTAATAATCTTAATCACTACAACACCATCCTTTCTTTTAAGGATGACTTTTTAATAGAACTTCCAAGCAAACACGTGGAGTTCGACAAACAAAAAATCAACTCAATTATGAGTTGATATCTATCGTAAATGTTCGAAATGTTCGAAAAGTTCGAACAGAAACATCAATGGAGCAAGCAACGGGAATCGAACCCGCATTTAATGCTTGGGAAGCACTCGTTCTACCATTGAACTATGCCTGCAGTTCTTATTAATTGTACTACAAAAACAAATATAAATCTATATTTTTAAGCTTAAATATTATTTGGGCTTATGATATTATTGTGATGATGGAGATGATTATATGAAGGTTTTAAGTTTGACCGAGCCTTATGCAACTTTGATTAAGGAAAAGAAAAAAAGAATTGAAACTCGAAGCTGGAAAACAAGTTATAGAGGTGAATTATATATTCATGCTAGTTCGACAAAGATTCCGAAGGAATGGAAAGATAATAAAGAGTTGATGGCTTTAGTAGATAATACTGATTTAAACTTTGGATGTATTATTTGTAAATGTAATCTAGTTGATTGTATTTGTATGACAAGGGAGTATGTAGATAGTATTAAGAAGAATAATTATCAGGAGTTTGTTTGTGGTGTTTATGAAGAAGGAAGATATGCTTGGATATTGGAAAATATAGAGCCATTAGAAACTCCTATAAAAGCTAAGGGTAGATTAGGTATATGGGATTGTTAGTATGACTTATTAGATTGTGTAAATTAAAAGGGTTGCTTATTGCAACCTTTTAATAGCTATTATTCTTCTTTTATTGTATAAGTATTATATCACATTTTTGGAGTGAAAAAAAGCCTTGTACTGCGTATTTTTTATTAGTAAAATGCTAACGTGGGGAGTGTTATGTGTGAAAGAATTTTTTAAAAATATTAAATATGTGTGGATGTATGCCAAAAATGAGAGAAAAAGAATAATTATTTATTTTTGTTTAAGTGTATTTGGTGTGGTTGCTAGTATTGTTTTTCCTTTTATATCTGCTAAAATAATTGTTGGTTTAACTGATAATAATTTAAAACAGTTCATATATATGAGCTTTATATATGTGTTTGTAAGATTAATCGGTGATACAGTTCAGTATTTTAGAGCCAAATTATATGAAAAAGTATTTAGGCATATTTATATTAATATTCAGTCAAACTTGGGATCAGAAATATTAAAACTTAGTAATAAGACCTTGGAAGAAAATGGTTCTGGTCTCTTTATTCAAAGATTAGTTGGAGATACAAGAAATATATCAGGAATATTTACCGATTTGAATAGACATCTAAATGGAATTATATCTAACGTAGGTATAATTGTTACCTTCTTTGTTTTAAGTAAACCAATATTTGTTTTTGTACTAATTGCTTTTTCTATTAGATTTACAATAGAGATATTAAGGATTAATACGTATAATAAAAATGATAAAGAGTATAGAGCTAGTAATGATTCTATGACAGGTTTTACAGGAGAAATAGTTAGAGGCGCTGAAGATATAAAAATGTTAAATGGAGAAGAGAGTTTTTTAAAAGAATTAAAGAATAGATTTGAAAAACTAAATATTGAAAAATACCAGATGGAGAATACTAATTTATCATTTTTAATAGTAAGATGGTATTGGGCTGAAATAAGTTATTTTATAATGATGTGTCTTATCGCGGTGTCAGTATATAAAGGAACAATGTCTGTAGCTGTAGGAGTTGTTATATTTAATTTTGGTAATAGGTATAATGGGTTGGTTTCAAGCATTACAGAATTTCATGAATTAATAAAAAGATTTAATTTGTCTGCTACTAGGATATTTGAAATATTCTATGATGATAAATATGAAAAAGAAAACTTTGGGCAAGAGCATCTTGATAGAGTTAATGGTGATTTTGAGTTTAAAAATGTAACTTTTAAATATGATAAAAATAAAGTTCTTAAAAATTTGAGCTTTAAAGTAAAAGCCAATGAGACTGTGGCTTTTGTAGGAAAAAGTGGAGCAGGAAAGACTACTATATTTAGTTTATTATGTAAAATGTATGATGGTTATACTGGTAAAATATTAATTGATGGTGTAGATATAAAAAGTTTAGATAAAGATTCTATAAGGGGGAATATTACGATAGTTAGTCAAAACCCTTATATTTTTAATATGAGTATTAGAGATAATTTGAAATTAGTTAAAGATAATCTTACGGATAAGGAAATGAAACAAGCGTGTAAGATGGCTTGTTTAGACGATTATATAGAATCTCTTCCTAATAAATATGATACTATAGTTGGAGAAGGAGGGGTAACCTTATCGGGTGGGCAGAAACAAAGATTGGCAATTGCTAGAGCGTTTGTTCAAAAAACGGAGATTATTCTTTTTGATGAGGCAACATCTGCTCTTGATAATGAGACTCAATTCAGAATTCAACAAGCAATTGATAATTTACAAAAGGAATATACTATTTTGATAATAGCTCATAGATTGTCAACAATAAAAAATGCTGATAGAATATTAGTATTAGATAATGGTAATATTGTTGCAGAAGGTAAACATGAAGTATTATTAAAGAATTGTGATCAATATAAAGAACTATATAATACAGAAATTAACAAAAATGAGCTTTGATACTATGATTAGCTGAAGGGAATGATGGTGATTATGGCCGATATTAATCCTAATATGATTGTTGATAATATGGAACCATGGGAGTTCCGTTTTAAAAAGAATGTGGAGTGTTCAGAATTATATTTGCCTCTAACTCCTAATAATGAACAATATTTATTATTGAAGCAGTCGCCTGATGGCTGGAATACTCACTACTATGTTTTGAATGGAAGCTTTTTAGTAATTGGAAGATTTGATTGCTGTGTAAAATTAAAACAGCAAAATTGTGGGATATCTTATCATATAATTGACGAATATCAAAATAGGGGAATTGGCCAAACTGTATTAAGTGCTGTTGTTCAAGATTTGTTTGATAATTATGGTGTGGAGCGCCTTATAGTAAGGCCTACGTCTAACAATGTAAGAAGTGTTTCCATAGCATCTAAAGCAGGATTTGTTCATATGAAGGGTATGATTTGGGAGTTGAAATCAGAAGATTATTATAATTCTAAATCTGGAATAACTATTAAATAATTTGGAAGGTATAAATACAAGTTAATAAAACCTAATTGTTTTTTGATATAATTAATTGTAGCAGAAAAAAAATCTAAAATCTGGTCTATGAAAAGATGGATGTGGAAAGTAAAATGGTGTATAATATGAGTTATAATTGTAAGATACAGATTTTGTGTTTGTGAGGGAAAGGAAGAGATTAATGAACGAACCGGTTGTTGATAATAATTTGGATAAAATTATGTCATTAAGTAAAGAAGAATTGGCTAGAATTTTTTCTCAGTTATCTGTGGAAGAACTTGAAGGCTTATTAAATAGGCTAAATGAGGTGGGTATAAATGACTAAGGAAGAATTTTTAGCAATGGTTAGCAGCGAAATTGACAAGTTGGAAGAAGAAGAAAAAAAATTAAAAAATGAAGTTGAGTATTATAAAGCTACGAATCCGTGGGGGGCTGAAATTCTAGATGCTGAGTATAGATATGGTCTTGTTAAAAGCAAAATAGAAGCTATAAAAAGATTTATAGAATTACCAGCTTATGAGAGAATACAAGCTATGTCTGTTTCTGAAATTGAAAAGTATAAAAAAGGTAAAATTCATGATCTGCAATTAGAAATAGATAGAATCGATGCACAGATAAAACAAGAAGAAGGAAGATTATCTGGTTTAGTGTCTGAACGAGAACAACTTATTGATGGTTTTTCTAAAATGGATCCCTTGAGTAGAAACGCCGCAGTAATTAGAGGGCGTAAGATATCTTCTGAGCTAAATGCTAGGGGGAAATTGCCGGAACTAGAAAGAAAAAAGGCAAAAATTACACAGGAAAAAGATCAATTGGCTTCAATGACTCCAGAAGAGATAAAAAAACAGTTGTCTTCCGAAATAAAAGGAAGCAGTGATTTAGCAAGAAGCGTTGAATCGTTAATGGATAATGTGGATTTAACAGAAAGGCTTAAGGCCGTTGTTGCAGAAGATCCTAAAAAAGCCCGGGAAATGGCAAGTTTATTGGTGGATTATGAAAAGTTGGATGCGGCCCAAAGGAAAGAGGTATGGAAACCGGATTCTGTTTCGACAGAATTACCAAGCGCATTGCAAAAAAAGATAGAGACAGAATACGAAGGATATCCTCTTGGGTATAGAGCAGGTGATTTGGATTCTTTAATAACGGTTATAGCGGATTATCAAAAATTATTTCTTAGATCTGAAGCTGATTTTATGAAAGAATACACTGAAGAAAAACTACTTGGTTTAGTAGGAAAAGATTTTGAAATCGATAATTCTAATGTAGATAAATTGGATGCTGATAGTTTTACTGATGATATTGAATTTTTAAGACTGCATACTGATAAATTGCAAGATGGTATTTTAGATGAATTACAAGCTTTAATAGGGCAAAGAAGAGGGATGAAAATAGGCTTTTTTAATAAAAAAAGTATGATGGCAGCTATTAAAAATAAAAATATAGAAATACTAAAAAAACTATCGAGCTCTTATGAACAAATAATCGCTTGGTATAAAACTCATGATTATTCAGGAGTTTTAGGAGTTCAATTTGAACCTAGCTTTCGGAAGGCAGAGTTGCTAAAGACTCAATTAGCATATTGTAAAAGCGATATTAGAGACAGAAAAATGGCAATTGATAAGGCATTGAAAAAAGTTCAAGATAAAAAGGTAGAAATGGAAGGTAATTGGCAGAATTATGAGGCTAGAAAAGAGTCTGTTGCACAAAAAATAAGAGCTTTTGGTGGAAAAGGGTATGAAGCTGCTCAAATAGGTATTTCTTCAGCTAGCATTGATAGAAATATGAGTCAAATTCAACAAGCAGGAAGTTCGGTTTATCAGCTAGGTTTGATAGAAAGGGTTCAACAAGAAGCTCAAATGCAAGCTGATATTGAAGAGGCACAAATAAGAGGCATTACTCTTGAAGAATTGTGGGAAGAGAGAGGAAAAAAACAAGCAGCGGATGATGAATCAATGGGCGAGTTTGCTGGCGGTGGCTCTTCACATGGGATGTAGTGGTAATTGTTAAATATTAGACATATTAAAAAAAGACAATTAAGTCTTATCGACTGATAATTGTCTTTTTTAAATGCTTCAATAACCGAGAAATTTTTTTAATTCGGGGATAGATTCTAATTCTTCTTTAGTAAATCCAAATGATGGGGGGACGAGCTCTATATATTTATCTAAGAATTCTTCATAGCTTCCGCTAAAATAGCTTGGTGGGATAAAAAAGGTTCTAGAACCGCCAGTAACTCTATCTCCCGCCTGGCAAAATACTGAATAGCCCCCTAATTGATGTTTCCTAAATTCATAGTTTTCTAGGTGCCAATCATGTAGAATTTTGCCTGCTTGACCGGGAACTACAAATACTTTTTTAACCTTATTATATTCTTGAATAGTATATTCTTGTTGCCATATTATTTGTTGAATAAATTCTTCCCCATCAATATATAATACTTTTTTTTCAGATGATGAGTTATCCCAATGATAAATGTAAGCGAATTGATATTTATTGTTTGTTTTTTCTATAAGATATTCATATTTTTTGCTGAATAATTCTTTTTTGGCCCATGGATAAGTGTATTTCATCTTTTCTACTGCTTTATCTATATATTTGTTAATGTCATGGCCATATGGGAATTTTTTACTCATGTTTATCACCACCTATATTATATCATTTAACTCTTTAAACTGTACGATGTGATAAGTTTTTATAATAAGTATTTAAAACTGTGATAAAATATATGACTAGTTAGGAGTTTGATTTATGTGATTGTTGAAGGAAATTTAAGAGAATTGGGAAGAGTTCAAATAATTAGTGGATATTATAGTACTATTTTAGTTGATACTGTAAAATTTATGAAGCAGCATGGGTGCAAATCCCCTTTAGAAATATATTGTTTGTTTAATATGATTAATGATTTTTACACGAGGTCAGATGACGTGGCTTTCTTGTTGGAACATAAAAGCATGGATTATTCTTTTGAAGTACAAACTATGGAAACAAGGGGATTAGTAACGGTTTTAGATGGCGGTGTATGTCGTCATAGAGCGGCAATGCTCAATGATATATATAGATGTATGGATTTTGATTCTGTTACTTTGAGTGGGTATTCTATAAATCTTTTACGTTTTATATATGGAAAAAAATCACGCAGAAAGGGACTAACAGACCTCATTTATACTGATGGAGTAATGAAAAAATTATATAACGGGGCAAAAATAGAAGATTTTAAAAAATCTTTAAATAGTAGAGGAATTTCGTATAAAATGCCGGATGTTCATGATGAGTATTGGTTTTGCAATAGAAAAATGTTTAATCATGCTTGTGTTATGGTTGGTGGAGATAATAGATATTATTTAGACCCGATGAAAAGAACAACCTATTATAAGGGAGAAGGGGATGAAGTTACATTAAGGAATCGAAATGGTCTATATTTCTTTTCAGAACTTGGAGGCAATAAATTCTATTGGGGAGTTCCGTTAGGAAAAAATCTGGATTATGTAGACACGTATAATAGGATTATGCAATTACCAGGTTCTGATGAAGATGACACTAATATTAGAATCAAGGAAATTAATACTCGATTGGAAGAATATAAAGAGGAAGCTCGAGATTTTGCTTCAAAGAATCAACAATTGGTTGAAGATATAAAAGATATGTGTTATTGTTTAGTTAAGGACTAATAAAAAAGATGTTTTTTCTTAGACGTAATAAAACTCAGTATTGCTACTGAGTATTTTTTTAGAGCAGTAGTCGAATGTTCTTTCAACTACTACACTATTAGATTGATGAATCCATCTCTATTTATTACTTAACAATTTATTATTATTTTTGTTTTCAAGGTATTCTAAGCTTTCAAATGATTTATTCCTTTTTAATAATTCAATTTGCTTTTTAGCCATATCATTTAATCTTATTAGTCTTTCTGATTGTGATAATCCAATTTCGATTAGTTCTTCATTAATATTTTCTAGATTACTTAGTATTACTAGGTGAAGTAAATCTGTATAATCTCTTATATTACCTTCATCTGCTAAATTAGGATTGTCTTCTTTCCATTCTTTAGCAGTCATTCCAAATAAAGCAACATTTATCACATCTGCTTCTTCGGCGTATATATATTTTTTTTGCTTTTCAGTTAAAGTTGGGACGATTACATTTTTTATAGTATCTGTATGAACAGTATAACTAACTTTAGCTAAAACTCTATTAACATGCCAGTCTATTTTAGTATAATATGTCTCATTTTTCTTTAATCTTTGAAATTCCGTAATTAAGTATAGTTTAAACTCTGGAGACAACCAACTTGCAAACTCAAAGGCAATATCAGAATGAGCAAATGTACCTTTACTATATTTACCACTACTAGGAATAATTCCAATTGCTTTAAATTTTTCTTTCCATCTCTTTGGTGTCATTGTAAATCTATTATAAGGAACTTCTTCTATTTTAATTACGTGTGATTCCACGGAATTAAAATTTGGATTATTTAGTTCCTCCCACAAGGAATAAAAAGCAAAAGAGTTCTTATTAGACATCCAATTTCTTATAACTCCTGACGGATCTTCTTTATTTGCATATCTTGCTAAATCAGTAAGAGAAATATATTCTTTACCATTAAACGTCATAACATCAACTTTTTGTTCTTTTACAAATATTTGTGTTTTTAATTTATCTTTATTCATTATTCTCCTCCTTTTCTATTTTTTTTATTCCAATAGTGTATCCAAAAGGTTTTAGAAGTTTTATTAGTGTTGTTATTTGGGGAGTTTTCTTTCTTGTTTCCAAAATGGCAATTAGTTCTCTTATAACTCCGGCTTCATTAGCCATTTGCTGTTGTGTTAAACCTAATTCATGTCTTAACTTAATAAAGTCACAAATAAGTTCATATTCTAATTCCATTGTTTCTTTGTCTTGTTTTAATAATTCTTTTTTCAACATTGTTATCACCTGTATACAACGTATCAAAAAGCAATAAAGTAGTCAAGTGTATACTTGCAAAAAGACAAAAAAACTAGTTTTTAAACTAGTTAATTTCAAAATGGAGCGATAGATAAGATAATTTGAAACTATCACTATATAAGTTAATACAACTAACTTCTATAACAATAATAGCATAATTTTAAAAAATATTAAAGCAATTTGATAAAATTGATAATAATAATGATATAATGGAATTGTAAGACAATATAAAGTGGATAGTACGGAGGTTATAATGGAAAAGTTAACAGTTGAACAATGGATGGAAAAATATCCATATTTAAGAAATATGGCAGAATATACACTATTTACAACAAGAGAGGATGTAGAAAAATTAAGAAATAGTGAAAAAGTTAAGATTAATTCTGAAGATGTATCAATAGAATTCTTAAAAAGAATTTTAAATAATGATTTTTATTTTGAATATG
>CADCFX010000008.1 GCA_902800945.1 uncultured Erysipelotrichaceae bacterium
TGTTCGAAAGAACATTTTTTATTTCCTTTTATTTAAACTAAAAATATATTATAATAAAGAAGAATAGAGGTGTGTTTAATGAATCCAGATTTAGTACATTCATTAAATAGTTTAAGAGTATTAAGCGTCGATATGATTAACCAAGCAGGAAGTGGGCATCCGGGTATTGCTCTAGGTGCGGCTCCCATAATATATTCCCTTTATGCTAATCATTTAAAAATAAATCCTGTCGATCCAAATTGGGTTAATAGAGATCGTTTTGTTATGTCTGCAGGACACGGCTCCTCTCTGCTATATGCAACCTTATTTATGGCGGGATTTGATATATCTATAGATGATTTGGTTAACTTCCGCCGGCTCGATTCTAAAACGCCAGGGCATCCAGAATTAGGAAAAACACCAGGAGTTGATATTTCTACCGGGGCGCTAGGCCAAGGGGTTGCTAATGCTGTCGGTATGGCTATCGCCGAAAAATATTTAAGAACTCTAGCTGAAGATGCAATGCCAAAGCAAAAACTGATTGACTATTATACATATGTCCTTGCTAGTGACGGAGACCTAATGGAAGGCGTAGCGGAAGAGGCAGCCGCTATCGCCGGCAATTTGGTATTAGACCACTTAATAATATTGTACGACTCCAACGATGTAACTTTAGACGGGCCTTTAAAACTATCTTCTTCTGAAGACATAATAAAAAAATACTTGGCGATGGGCTTTGAAGTAGATTATGTTAAAGAAGGAAACGACGTAAGTGAAATAGATAAAGCTATAGAGAGAGCTAAATACAATAAAAAACCGACCTTAATAGAAATAAAGACCGTTATTGGCCGAGGCTCAATCAACGAAGGTAAGAGCCTTGTTCATGGAAAAGCATTAACAAATGACGATATTCAAGCCCTTCGAAAAAAATATAAAATAAATACTGGTCCAATGGAAATAACCGAAAATGCTGTAAAATACATGCGTTATTCCATTGCTCGTAGAATTAATAGCGAATATACAAGTTGGCAGAAATTGGTAAAAGAATTAAAATCTAACGGAAGTGACGGAGCCAAGAAAATTATCCATTTTTTAGAAACTAAAGATATCGGTGCTCAAATTAATTCCGAAAGTTTTCGAATTCAAAACGATTATAACGAAGAACTAAGAGAATCTAACTCTAAAATGTTGAACTTATTATCCGAAAGAACCAAGTTCTTTTTAGGGGGCAGCGCCGACGTTTCATCATCTTCTCACACTAAATTGTTTAAAGAAATCGAAATGAGTAAAAAGTATCCCGCTGGAAGAAATATTTATTTTGGTGTTAGAGAGCATGGAATGGCTGCAATCTTAAATGGTTTATCCTTAAGTGGTATAAAAACCTTTGCTTCTTGTTTTTTATGTTTTGCTGATTACCTAATACCAGCCATGCGAATGACTTGTCTAATGAATTTACCCGTTACTTATGTATTTACTCATGACTCGGTATCAATTGGTGCTGATGGGCCTTCTCATCAACCGATTGAACAATTGGCAAATATAAGAAACATTCCTAACATGATAGATTTTCGCCCGTGTGATATAAATGAAGTAATAGGAGTATGGGAATATATTACTCACAATAATGTTCCCGCCTCAATTTTCCTATCCAAAGATGAAGCACATATTTTAGCTGGAACAGATGGAAAAAAAGTCGCCAAAGGCGCATATATATTACGTAGTGAAAAAATAAGGTTAGATGCCATCTTAGTATCTACCGGAATCGATATTACTACTACTTATTTAATAAGTGAAGAATTAAGAGCCAAAGGTATAGACACTAGAATAGTATCTATGCCATCGATGAATCTATTTAAAAAACAACCATTAGAATATCAAGAACAAATATTGCCAAAAACAGCTAAAATAATTACCATTGAAGCTGGTTCTACCATGTGCTGGAACTACTTCACCAAATACACTATTGGTATAAATGAATTTGGCGTGAGCGCACCTAAACAAGATGTTTTAGAAAGACTAAACTTCAATTACGAAGCTATACTAGGCAAAATAGAAGAATATATCAGTATTAACGATGGAACAACTCCAACAGTTTTACCAGCTTCAGAACAACAAAGTGAGACTTTATAAATATACTTGTCTAAAAAGAATTTATAATATAAAATATTATTGCGAGGTGAAGAAATGTTATTAGATATCTTATATGTTATAATCGGACTTATCGTTGGCTTAGTAATTGGATTCTTTATTGCTAAACACGTATTTAAAAAACAACTAGAAGAGAATCCTCCAATAAACGAAAAAATGATTGAAGCGATGATGTCCCAAATGGGAAGAAAACCTTCTCAAAAACAAGTAAAACAGGTAATGGCCCAAATGAATAAATATAGATAAGATCAGAAATGATCTTTTTTATATAGCATCTTGTATAAATAATCTAATAGTATTATACTCGTTATGATAGAGGTGTAACATGGAAAAGAGAACTATCAATATTTTAAGTATTTTATATTCCTTATTTATTATAATTGGTCTATCATTTATGGTTAATGGTGATTTCTCTTTAATCACCAATTCCATAATAAATATACTTATCTCAACTATTAGTTTTATCATGCTTTTCTTCTTATTTAAATACATCCTAATCTTATCGAGTAAGTATCTAGACAAATATAAATTTCCAGACTCTAATCCTCAGAACAAATTACTAATCCTTTTTGATAAACATCCAATACTATTTAGTATAATAGTTATGTTTATTTGCTGGCTACCATACATAATTGCTTATTATCCAGGAATAATTAACAAAGATAATGTGTTCCAAATAAAACAATACTTTGGAATAGATAATAAATATTCATATTACGTAAACTTAATTGACAGTACTCAAATAATAACTAATCACCATCCGTATTTTCACACAATTCTACTAGGAACTTGTATTAAAATTGGAAAAGAATTATTTAGCACCAACTTTGGCTTTTTCCTCTTTACCATTCTTCAAGCAAGTACTTTCATATTTACACTTTCATATAGCATTTACTATTTAAAGAAAAATAATATTAATTATCACTATCGTCTAATACTACTAATGATATATTCATTTGTTCCATTTTTCCCGTTTTATGCTATTACTTTAGTTAAAGACAGCTTGTATACGTGTTATTTCCTTTTATATTTGATTATTCTCCATAGTACTTTAAAAGAAGGAATAACTATAAAAAAATCTATTCAAATTATCATTATTGCAGTGTTACTTTTCCTTTTCAGAAACAATGGCATATATACCTTCCTACTATCTTTTCCTTTCTTATTAATTAATAATAAAAAAGTAGGAAAATACTTGATTATAATCTTAATTGTATTTGGAAGCTATAAAACCTATAACAACATTATTTTACCAAGTCTAAAAGTAACACCGACGAGCATTAGAGAGGCTCTATCAATACCTTTCCAACAGACAGCTAGATATATTAATTATCATGAAAAAGACTTGAGCCAAAAAGATAAAAAAATCATTAATAATGTACTAAACTATAAAAAAATAAAAAAGAATTACAAACCAGAGTTATCTGACCCCGTAAAAAACACTTTTAATAAGGATTCTTCCAAAAAAGATTTAAAAGCATACCTAGGAGTATGGTTTAAAGGGCTATTAAAACATCCCGTTACTTATATTGAAGCTACGATAGGGAATATATATGGTTATTTCTGCCCACTAAAAACTAATTGGTACATATATCATGAATATCGTACAGAGCTAAAAGAAGAGGATAATATAGATTATCATTTTAATTCCCTAGAGACACTTCGTCTTATTATTTCAGGTTATGGAGTCCTATTCCCTTATATACCATTTATAGGATTGTTAGCAAATATTGGTATAAATACTTGGCTATTACTCTTCTTAATTCACTATTTGTTTAATAAGAAAAGATTTAAAGACATTATCTGTCTAGCTCCTTCACTAATAACCTTATTAGTATGTATAGCTTCGCCAGCCAATACTTATTTCCGCTATGTATTACCAATAATGATGAGCAACCCATTTTTAACACTATTAATTATCACTAAAAAAGAACCAAAATAAAAAAAGGATGATGAAAGTCATCCTTTTATGCTATAATAATCTAGAAGGATAGAGAGTGGTTAGTATGAAATTAGCTATTGGTAATAAATACAATTTAAAACTATATATAATTCCTGAATCAATAGAAGATACATATCTTATTAAATACCATTCTCCAATTGACAACGAAGGAAAAAATATAATTATTGTTAAAAATAAAGAAAAACTAATTATAAATAGCAATCTTAATATGAATTTATATGAAAATGATAGAAGTGCTGAAAAGATAGAACTTAAAATATATAAGAATTATAAACTAATAATAAATGATACAGGAGAAGAATTATATTTATACTGCCTACCTAACGAAATGGAATATCAAGATTATGCTATAGAAAAAACAACACTAAAAATTGGTCAAAGCCCTAGCAATGAAATATCTCTAAAAGAGCCCTTATTCAAAACAACTATTGTAGAAATAAATAAAATTGAAAACGAATGGTTTATAAAATCAGAAAAAGTTCCTGTGTATATAAATAAGAATACCACTAATAATACAAAACTAAATTATGGAGATGAATTATTCATCGGCGGTCTAAAATTAATCTGGTTAAAGGGATTCGTTAGATTAAACTACCTCCCTAATTGTCTAATATATATTCCAGAATTTGATATTAACAAGTATAAAGATACATATAAAAAAAATGTAAAACTCCAAGAATTTGATCAAAAGAAAAAAGAAGAAGCAGAAGAATTAGAGGACAGCGAAACAATAGTATTAGAAAATCCGCCATTACCAGAAAAGAATAATGAATTATACTATTTTATTGCACTAGGAGCATCTTTTACTCTTGCTATAACTTCATTAGCAACACTCCTAACAGTGTTTCTTTCTGTTGCTTCAAAAAGCAGTAGTATCAAAGAAGAAAAAAATCTGATAATAATAAGTGTCTTCTTAATATTTTGCTCCATAATATTTCCTTTTCTCATCAAAATACTTCAAAAAAGTAGCAACGAAAAAAAAGAAGGGAAAAGAATACTTTTATATAGTGAATATTTAAAAAGACAAAAAGAAACAATTGCTAATTTCGTAACTAAAAAAGCAAACTATATAAAAAGAAAATATCCAAGTAGCGAAGAGTGGCAAAAAAGAGTATTGGATAATACAATATGGAACAGAGATATCGATAGTGATGACTTTCTAACGCTTAGATTTGGTACAGGCGACATACAAGCTGATATTAACATAGATAGCCATAAACTTAGTTTTACATATGAAAATCCTATATTAAAAGAACAACTAAATGATATCCAAAACTATTCATTATCTATGAAAAATACTCCTATTCCTATATCTTTAACAAAGAATAGTTTCTTACCAATAATAATCAAAGAAGATTACTATAATTCCTATATTGAAATGCTTCTTCTACAATTAATCTCTTTTCATAATAATAATCTTAAATTAGTATTCTTAGTATCAGAAGAAAACTGTAATCTTTGGAATAATTATAAATTCCTTCCACATGTAGATGATAATCAAAATGAAATAAGGTTCTTTGCTTATGATAAAATTGATACTAATAATATAATTAATTACTTAGAAGAAGCATATCAAAACAGAATTCAAAAATTAAAGAATAGCAGTATTCAAGATAATAAAGAATACTATACATCTTTTAATAATTATTATTTAATTATAACTGATAGATTGCAGGATATATTAAATTACGAAATAATCAACAAAATAATAAGCGGAGATAATTATGGCTTTTCTCTATTGTCATTTGAAAGACACAAAAAGTATATTGAATATAAAACGTATATAGAAGTTAAAGAAGACATAATAGTTTCCAAAAATATAAAGGGAAATGGCGGAATACCAAATACATTTAAACCTGATTTCCCTAAAAAAATAGATATATACAATATAGTTAAGAAAATGGCCAATCTACCAGTGCTAGAGTATAATTCGAAGACTGCTTTACCAAAAGAAATATCTCTTTTAGATCTATACAAAGTTGGAAAAGTAGAACAATTAAATATACTTGATAGATGGGAAAAGAATAATACCTTATTATCACTAGGATGCCCGATAGGTGCTACAAATAATAATGAGATAATTGAGATGAATCTTCACGAACATCAACAAGGGCCAAATTGTTTGATTTCGGGAATGGTTGGATCGGGAAAGTTGGAACTGCTAAAAACATATATTACATCTATGTGTATTAATTATAGTCCTAAAGAAGTTCAATTTATACTGATTGATTATAAAAACGCCGGCCTTGTTAAAACATTTAAAAATAATCTGCCTCATATCGTAGGAACCTTGACAGAACTCGAACAATCTGAACTATATAGATTCTATATATATTTAAATAACGAAATAAATAAAAGGAAAGAATTATTCACTAATATTCAGAAAAAGACTAATGAGATTACCATGAATA
Source organism: uncultured Erysipelotrichaceae bacterium (assembly GCA_902800945.1). Taxonomy (GTDB): domain Bacteria; phylum Bacillota_I; class Bacilli_A; order RF39; family UBA660; genus Coprovivens. The sequence goes on from CADCFX010000008.1 coordinate 6,502, forward strand.
TATATAAATATCAGAAACTATATAACGAAGGAATAGTATCAGAAAAAATTCCTCACTTATTTATAATATGCTACGAGTATTTTGAATTATATACCCAACATCAAGACTACTTATCAGATCTTTTAAATCTAATTTATAGCGCAAGTTACGTTGGTATACACTTAATATTATGTACCCAAAAACCATCAGAAGTATTAAATAACCAAATATTAAATAATTCTAAATTAAAAATTAGTTTAAAAGTACAATCACTCATTGATAGTGAAAAAGTGTTAAATAGAAGAGAAGCTGCCAGTATTAGTAATCCCGGTCGCTTTTACTACGAAGTCGGTTACAACGAATCATTTAAACAAGTTCAAGGGGCATTAGGAAGTTCCTTCTATAATCCCCAAGAAGTATATAGCGAAAAAATAGATGATACCCTTAATTTTATTACTAATAGTGGGATAATATATAAAGAAGCGAATGAAGAGAAGGTAATACTAAATAAAAATAACGGCTCTGAAATAGATAATATATGCAAATATATATTAACTCTAAGCAAGAACGACGAAAAAGAAATACTTTATTTGCCTAGTTTGGAAGAAAACTTGTCGTTAAGCAAAATAATTAGAAAATATAATTTTAAAGCAGATAGTTATCGGTATAAAGCAATCATTGGAGAATATGATAAACCATCAAATAAAGAACAAAGTATATTTACTATTGATTTAGAAACTTCTGGGAATGTATTGGTTTATGGACTACCAGGGTCAGGTAAAACTAGCCATCTGCTAACTATACTATTTTCCATCTGTTTATTCCATAGTCCTAAAGACCTAAACGTCTATATTTTAGACGATTCTAAAGAAGAATTAAAATCATTTGGTAAAATGCCTCAAGTGGGGGAATACATTTCTGATTATGAAGAAGAAAAAGCAGAAATACTATTAGAGTTTTTAAACAAAGAAATAGATAAAAGAAAAACATCTATGAAAAGCTATAACAATTCGTTCATAGATTATAATACTAATTCTCCTTACAATCTGCCTTTAATACTAATAGCTATAAAAGATTATAAAAAATTCATCCTTAAAAACAACAAATTAGAAGAACAATACAATTATATTCTAAAAGAAGGATCAAGCTTGGGAATAATATTCATAACTACTGCTATTGAAGAAAAATATTTAACTAACGAGACTAAAACCAGTTTTCACACTATGCTCGGAACACAATTCGCCGATCAATTTGACTATAGGTATCTATTAGACGCGCCAAAAGGATTGGTTCCCAAAAAATGTTTTGGGAGAGGCTTAGCCAAGATTAATGGAGAAGTAGTAGAATACCAATGCGCGTTCATAGCATCTAGCGATGAAATTGATAAAATAATTGTTGAAAACGCTATTGAACTTAAGAATAATTACAAAACAAAAGTTAAACCTCTTTTAGTTAAACTAATGACAGGAGGAAAAAAGCATGAAAAATAAAGTACTAGTAAATATTAGAATTCCTGAAATTGATCAAGACTTTGATATATACTTACCTCTAAATAAAACAATAGAATCAATCATCGTGTTATTAGACAAAGCTATAAGCAGAAACAATAAAAGAGACTATTTTTTAACCAAAAAAAGCATCCTAATGGACTATGAAACAGGAATAAAATACGATGGAAATAGTATGATTAAAGATACAGATATCAGAAATGGAAGTCGTTTAATACTATTATCATAATGAAAAAATAGTGTAAAATATCTTTTAAAAAAAGATAATCGTCTAAAATATGTAGTATAATTACTACAGAAAGAGGTGCTCATATGTTAATTTTAGCCAAATCAGCTATGGCTATGATGCTTGGTTTTATCTTAGCACTGATAACAGGATTAATATTATTGCCTATACTAAGAAAAAGGCACTTAGCTAAGAATGGAACTCCAACCTTAGGGGGCTTATTCTTTATTATACCTACCATACTAACTATAATAGTGTTAAAAATAAAAGGTAGTGTCGATATTTCCTATAACTTATTGATAATAATGTTTGTATTTATTGCCTATGCCGCTCTAGGCTTTTGCGATGATTACTTAAAAATAAAATTTCGCAATAATAAAGGGCTAACAATAATGTTTAAACTACTATGTCAAATGCTAATAGCTTTAGTATTCTTCTATATTTATATAATAAATGGAGGAGAGCCAACCTTGGAAATATCTTCATTAGGAATAGATATAAACCTAAAGTGGGGATACGGACTATTCATATTATTCCTTTTAGTTGGTACGTCTAATGCCGTTAATATAACTGATGGACTAGACGGATTGGCAGGAGGATTGTCTACAATTGCCTTCTTGGCCTATGGTTTACTAGCCTGGGGAGCGACATGGATGAAGGGCTCTGAAGAAGTAGCAATATTTTGCTTTGTCCTAGTTGGAACCCTCATGGGATTCTTGATTTTTAATTCTCATCCTGCCAAAGTATTTATGGGTGATACCGGTTCTCTTGCTTTAGGAGGAGCTTTAGCTGCCGTGGCAATTCTTACCCGTCACGAATTATCTCTAGCCCTAGTAGGAGGAGTATTTGTAGTTGAGACACTATCTTCATTAATTCAAATGATATCGATTATCTATTTTAAAAGAAAAGTATTTAAAATGGCCCCTCTGCACCACCATTTTGAGCAATTGGGTTGGTCAGAAACAGACATAGTAAAAATGTTTTACGTAGTCGGTTTAATACTTGCCATGGCTGCGGTAACATATGGTATTTGGATATAAAAGATTGGCATAATCCAATCTTTTTATATGAGAAAAATTGATTTATTATAAAAATAGGGTATAATATTGGACAATTTTAGCGCTAACTAATTAAAGAGGGTGAGGTTGTAACTATGGGTAAAAGATCATACATAAAAAAAACAGCAGAAATTGAAATATATACCGATTCTAAATTTCCAGGAATAATCTTTAAACAATATAGTTCTGAGTTTATTAGAGAATTAGAAAGCGAAAGAAAGAAACTTATTGCTAGCCAAAAAGACGAGAATTGGCCAGGGTTTATGTTTAAACCTCAGAGAGTATCAAAAATAAGATCTGGATCATTTAGAGCGGGATATCCATTTTTGGAGAATGGAATGACATTAAAAGAATATTTAAAAAGTAACGAAATAAGCATTACAACCTGTGCTCGTTTCATAAATAATCTTGAAAGTGATGTGCTTGGTGCTGAAGATTATATATTTCCCGATTTAGCAAATTCAAAAAACATAATGATTTTACCGTCGCCAACACCAATGCAAAATTATAAATGTATAGATCCGGATGATGTGCTATTTGGAGAATATCGCCGCCTAAATAGAGGAGCTTTAGGAATATCGCTTTCTTTACTAAAGAACGATGCATATGCCGCTGGATTAGGAAAATGCATAGAGGGCGTTATTCCAAACAAACAAATGGATATAAGAAGTATATTTGCCTTATTATATATTATATTTAATTCTAAAGAATCTTTCTATCCGTGTCTCTGGCAAAAAAATTTTGAAGATTATAAAGCATTTCTAAGAAATCTAAATATTCCAGTTGAGAGTGAGCTTTACCAAAAAAGCCTGCAAACGCTATCGGATACCGAACCAAATGAACCGATTGGTAACGCTTTATTTGAACTAGCGGAACAAGGATATGAGTTTGAAAAAAAAGATGGCATATATAGACTAAAACGCTAAATAGTCAAGTAAAAAGGAACCGAAAAGGAACCTTTTTTTATTGCTTATTTTATGATAAAATCTAATAATAGGAGTGATAGAATGAAAAAAGTAATATTTACTATTTGTCTTTTTATTGCTATTTTCTCAACTCCTAGAGCACTAGAACTTCCAGTAGAGATTACTGCTGAAAGCGCAATACTAATTAATACCACCGACGATAAAATTGTCTATACAAAAAATGCAGATAACAGAGAAATACTAGCTTCACTAACTAAAATAATGACTGCCTATGCCGTAATAGATAACGTCGAAAACTTAAATGCTCGAGTAACTATTACGGAACAAGACGTTGCTAACCTGGAGGGGTTTACTTGCGTAGGTTTAGAAGTTGGAATGGTTGTTACGTTTAAAGACCTTCTCTATGGCTTAATGCTTGTTTCAGGGGCAGATGCTGCTCAAGCTTTAGCATATCATACTAGCGGTAGTACCGAGAAATTCGTAGAGCTAATGAATCAAGAAGCTGTTAAACTAGATTTAAAGAATACTAAATTCATGGATTCCTATGGTGGAGACGATAACAATGTTTCTACAGCCCGTGAAATTGGTTTGTTGTTGGAAGAAACTCTCAAAAATCCTACATTTAATACTATTTTCAAATCAACTTCTTATATAATGACAAACGGTTTGGTGGCATACAATTCAACTAGAAATTTTGCAATCTATCATGGCCTAGATGATAGCCTAATAACCGGCAATAAATCTGGGTATACACCAGAAGCGGGATTGCTCCTTGCTTCCACAACAACCATAAATGGAATAGATTATATAGTTATAGTAATGAAAAGTAAGGAGAATGAAAAATTAACAACCCATGTATTAGACACTTACAGAATAATAGACTATGTTAAAAACCATAAGTATGATAATAGAGTTGTTATGCTAAAAAATAAAAATCTGCCTACTATAAAAGTGAAAAATAGCACTACTGATATTTATATACCAATGGTTAAAGAAAACGTAACAGAATTCTTAAATGAAGAAGAAATGGAAAAAATTAACTTTAAGTATAATTTAACAAAAGAAATAGATAGCAATTATAGTAAAGGAGATAATTTGGGGTATATAGATATCCTAGTGGGGGATGAAGTAATAGATTCATATAATGTTTATTTAGAAGATGATATATTTAATAAAAATCAAACCAGCGACATAATTATAACCATAATATTTGTACTAATTGGCGGAATAGTATTTATCATCTTTATTAATTTACTTTTATTACGCAATTAGATATAATTAATTTAGATTAATTAGAAAAGAGGAATATTATGGAATTAAAAGGATCAAAGACTGAGCAAAACCTATTAACTGCTTTTGCTGGCGAATCACAAGCACGTAATAAATATACATATTTTGCTTCTAAAGCTAAAAAAGACGGCTATGAACAAATAGCAGCCATCTTTGAAGAAACAGCAAATAACGAAAAAGAACATGCTAAAATGTGGTTTAAAGAACTAAATGGTGGCGAAATACCTACAACAATTGATAACCTAAAGGCAGCAGCAGATGGAGAAAATTACGAGTGGACAGACATGTATGATGAATTTGCACGAGTTGCTGAGGAAGAGGGATTTAAAGACATCGCTGCTAAGTTTAGAGGAGTAGCGGCAATAGAAAAACATCATGAAGAAAGATACAGAAAACTATTAAAGAACATAGAAGACGAAGTTGTCTTTTCCAAAGACGAAGACTGCATATGGATATGCCGTAACTGCGGCCATGTAGTCATTGGCAAAAAAGCTCCAAAAGTATGCCCAGTATGTGCTCATCCACAAAGCTATTTCGAAATGAAAAGCGAAAACTATTAAAATAGTAGAAATACTATTTTTTTTTTAATAAAAAAACATATTTTTGTAAATATGTTTTTTAACATTCATCAGAATTATAATTCCCTAATAACTCTTCATTAAATTCTCCATTATTAAGAATCGTATATTTAACAACTTCTAGTTTTTGAGTATTACATACTGCATATACTCCAGTATTACTATCTAATCTACCATTAGAAGCTAACTTAGTATTAAATTCTTTAATAACATCTCCATTTAAATTATAATAAGTAATCTTATTAATATCATCTTGATTAGTAAAAGTTGCAAGATATCCATTACTCAATATAGCCAATTCTTTTATCGGGCTAAAATTTAGGTTTAATCCATCTAAATTTAATACACCAACCCCATCTTGAGCATCATATTCTAAAACAATACTACTATCATGATAGTCTAGCTCAGTATTAATACTACAATTATTTAAATCATTACATTGATCGGCTAAATTAATATAAATACTATTATTATTATTTTCAATATATTTAGCATTATCCAAATCTTTATTATCTTCTAATAAAGATGAAGCCCTAAATCCAACAGCAAATATAGTAAATGCTATTAATATAACATAGAACCCAAACTCAGCAACAGTCCATATTTTCTTCTCTAAACCTTTCCATTTTTCTTCTTCAATAGTAGTCTCCTTTAATAATTCTTTCTTCTTACTACTATCTTTTTTTACAATCCTTGCCATAATTATCTCCCTCTAATATAAATTAATTATAACACAATCCATAAATATGATACAATAAATTTGGTGATTTTCTATGTTAAGAATAGATAGTTTGAAAATATATTCTGATTTAACTGAAGAAGAAGTAATATCTAAAGCCATAAAAAAGTATAGTATATCGAAAGAAGATATAATAAGCATTAATATTATTAAAAAATCTATTGATGCTCGCGATAAAAATAATATATATTACAATTATTCATTTAACATAGAAGTAAAAGATGATAAAAAATATCCAAAAATAAAATCAATTATTAAAGAAGAGCCAAAAAAACTAACTCCCAACAGAAAAAGTACTTATCGCCCCATTATTATAGGAGCTGGTCCGGCTGGATTGTTTTGTGCATTAAAACTAGTAGAATATGGTTATAAACCAATAATAATAGAACAAGGTTCAAAAGTAGAAGAGCGAATTAAAACTATCGAAGAATATCAAAATAAAGGAGTATTAAATGAAAGATGTAATGTCCAATTCGGAGAAGGTGGAGCAGGAACTTTTTCTGATGGTAAGCTTACTACCGGGGTATCATCTCCCTTAATAAGAGAAGTGTTAGAGACATTCTATAGATTTGGGGCCCCCAAAGAAATTACTTATTTAAATAAACCACATATAGGAACCGACAATTTAAGAAAAATCATAATTAATATTAGAAAATATATCGAAGAAAAAGGTGGGACTTATTACTTTGATACCAGGTTTACTAATTACACTAAAGAAAACAACCTTTTTCGAGTAGAATGCAACACTGACTCATTTATAACAGATACACTTGTCTTAGCAATTGGCCATAGTGCCAGAGAAACATATAAACTCTTAAAAGAGAAAAAGATTCCTATGAAAAGAAAAAACTTTTCAATAGGTTTAAGAATAGAGCACAAACAAAGTATGATAAATAAAAGCCAATATGGAACAAGAACAAAACTCAACCTACCTCCGGCTGAGTATAAACTAGCTTATCATGGTAAAGAAAGATCTTGTTATACATTTTGTATGTGTCCTGGTGGGGAAGTAATTGCTTCTTCATCCTCTAAAGGAGCAATAGTTACAAATGGAATGTCTTCTTTTAAAAGAGACAAAGAAAATGCCAATAGTGCAATCTTGGTTAATGTTCTAACAACAGATTTCTCTGGAGAAGATGTTTTATCGGGTATGTACTTTCAGGAAGAATTAGAACATAAAGCCTATGTGTTAGGCGGTTCAAATAACAATGCTCCGGTTCAAAGATTAGAAGACTTTCTAAACAATAAAGAAACAAAAAGGATAGGAAAAATTATACCTACATATAAACCTGGCTATACATTATCTAACTTAAATGACATCTTACCCAAATTTGTAAGCGATACACTAAAAGAAGGAATATTATATTTTGACAAAAAGATTAAAGGTTTTGCTAATCCTGATGCTATATTAACCGGCATTGAAACACGAAGTTCTTCACCAATTACCATAGTTAGAAACGATGAGTTAGAAACTGCTGAAGCCAACCTCTATCCGTGTGGAGAAGGTGCCGGATATGCAGGAGGAATTACTACTTCTGCCATAGACGGGATAAAGGTCGCAACTAAGATTATAGAAAGAATTGACATATAAAATAATTATGGTAAAATAACCACATATCGAAGGGATGGTTTTATAATGAAAAAAATTAGAAATAGGGTTGCAGTGACATTAATGTCAGCAATTATGGGTGCTACAAGTATAGCTAGTACTGGAGCTCATGCAGCTACACAACCAGCAACACCAGCGCCAACAAATACACAAACAACACAAAAAACGCCGGATTATAATAGGCTGATGGATGGCTTTGGCGGCGACGGCTCATATCTTGATACGTGTAATCCAGAATACGATTCTATGATAGAAATGCTTCACTCTCTAGCTTTTATAGAAGAGTGGGCAGCAGAGCTTGGAATCGATGATCTTTCAGATAAGTTTACAATGGAAGAAGCAGTTAACAGCTTAATAACTACTGAAGAGAACGCTAATTATCAAGGATTCACTTGGGAGAAGTTTTGGGTCGACTTTAGGCCACTGAAACAAGATGATAAAGCAGCAGTTAAAGCATTAGTTGAAAAATACAAGCAATATGTGGGAATAATGCGTGCATCTGTGGCTTGTATGTCTGAAATGGAAATTCATATGATTCTAGAAGAAATTTCTCACATAACTCTAAGAGATAGTGATTGGTTAGTGCCTAATTCACCGGTGCCTCTTTATGTTGATCAAGAAGGAAATCCGGTTAATAATCGCGAGGAGTTTGTAATCAATAATCCTTACGCTCCAATAAGCACAGGTTATGGGGTTCCAAACGAACGAACATTAGCTGAAACTATACTAAAATATGTTAATACTGACTATTTTAAAAATCCTGAACAGAAGCCTGTAACAGAAATGCAAATAACAGTTGATAATACAGTTCCGGAAAATGGCGAAAGAGAAAAAGGCAGTGGATATGAACGTGCTTTAGCAGTTTATACACCAATATACAATTATGGAACAGGATTATTCAATTTCTTTGCGGTATCAAGCGAATTAGAATACCAAGGAATTAAAAAAACAACTGAAGTGGATAGCAAAGGAAATATGGTATATACTATAGAACCATTGTCTGCCGAGACATATACTATATTACATGATGGACTAGAGCTTTATCTTGAATTTGAGCCGGGAATTATAAGTACTCCAGAGTTAACAGATAGAATGGGATTTACGGTAAACGGCGAGATGGTAGAAGGCGCTGAAGGACAAAGATGGTGGATTAATAATACAATGGTTCCTGTTGAGGCGTTGGAATATGACGAGGCCAAAAAAATGTATGTAGGAAACGGCGGAATGATTCTTGAAGAACCTGTGAATGATTTAAACGACGTAGCCGAATTGATTAATATTCAAAATATGACATTCCTATATCCTGATGGTAAAAATGCAGCAGATGAATTTGACAAGTATAGAGCCAGTGTATATGGAGCCCGCAATGGTGCAAGGAGATTAGAATTCCCTGCTAAAGCTCCAGCTGGGACAATTAAAAAATAGAAATATAAAAGCTTTGGTTTGATACCAAAGTTTTTTTGTTGAATAAATTTTGTCGAATCAATATAAATTAAGAATAATTTCTCTTTAAAAATAAAATATTTATGCTATAATATTTATAATAAGAGAGGTTAGAATATGAAGAAATTAAGAAATATAATAGTACTAATAATAGCAATAGTAGGAGTTACACCATTTATTGCCAACGCTGCTGAAGCCAGTATCAATAACTGGTCGCTCAAGTGTGACAAAACAGATAATATCTACCCAGGTGAAAGAGTAAAATGTCATATATTTGGCCAAGTTACAAATGCTACTGGAACAGATAGTAATGTTAAGTACTTGAAAAGTAGAGTAACAGGAAAAGCTGTAAAAATAATAAGTGAAGGAAGTTCGACGAATTTAACATCTGAAACACATCAGCATCTACCAGGAGAAAGTGATTGCCCTAATGAAACTAACGATGCTGGATCAGTCTTAAAATGCTATGAATGGTATCATAAAACAAATCCAACAATACTTAAAGATACATCAAGCCCACTATCAGTTGATGGATTCCAAGAGAAAAATGACTTTTACTACGTAGAATTCGAAATACTACCAGATCAACTAACTAGTGATACAGAATGTGCTAAATTATGTTTCTATGCTAATTACGTATTAGAAAGTGATGCTAATGGAGTAGAATTTATTCCTACAACAAGTAATGCGGGATGTATAGAACCACATTACAAAGAGCCTTTAGTTTGTAAGTGTAATAGTGAATATTGTTTTGATAATAAAGGAAAGATAGTATCCGAAGAAGAGTATCAAAAAGCTTGTGGTTGCCGTATAGAAGACGGTAAATATTATGGGCCTGACAACAATGAAGTTACAGAAGATAAATACAAAGAAGTATGTGGTTGCCGTATAGTTGGAGATAAGCATTATGGGCCAGATAACACAGAAATAACCGAAGAGAAATATAACGAAGTATGTAATCCGAAATGTTACTGTAATAATGAGGGCCAATGTTATGATGATAAAGGCAAACCGGTACCAGAGGAAGAGTATAAAAAATCATGTGGTTGCCGTATAGAAAACGGTAAATACTACGACGATAATAATAATGAAGTTGAAGAAGAAGTATTTAATAAAGTATGTAATCCAAAATGTTATTGTAATAGTGAAGGACAATGCTATGATGGTAAAGGTAAGCCAGTATCTAAAGAACAATATATTAAATCATGTGGCTGCCGTAAAGAAAATGGTAAATTCTATGATCAAGAAGGTAACGAAGTAGATGAAGCTACATGGAATGCTAAATGTGTTCCAGGAACAGGTTCATTTGTTCCATATATATCTATACTAACTTTATTATTAGCAAGTTATGGTATGTTTAATATTATAAAATATTACAGGAATAACAAAAAAATATATAAAGTATAAAAAAAGATAATAGTATGGTTTTCGCTATGCTATTTTCTTTTTATAAAAAGGAGTGAAATAATGAGGAAAATATATCGCGGCTTATTATTGCTGTTTATAAGTTTATTCGCTTTTACAAAAGTTGAAGCGATCTCTTTTAACCTGTCAATTATAGGCGACACAGAAGTAAAAGTTGGAGAAAGCATTAATTTATCAGCCGATTATTGGATAGGAAATGAAATGTTCGATCCTTCACTACCAAATGGAGGTATTGGACCTGTATCACATGAAAACGTTACAACTTCTTCCACATGGTCAAGTAGTAAGACAAATATTGCTACAGTAAATGCTAGCGGCGTAGTAACAGGTGTAGCCGTAGGAACTACAACCATAAAAGTCGTATATACTAACGATGGAATAACTACAGAAGCAGAAATGGATATAAATGTAATAGAAGGAAATTCTTCACAAAATAGAAGATTAATAATTGATGATAAATACGAAGTGCCAGGGCCAATTTTAGTAGCTGGACAGAGTAGAGGAACATTTGTCACATTAGTCGGTATACCCGCCTCAAAAAAATCAGATATACAGGCAACATCAAGCAATACTGAAGTAGTTGAAATTACTAATACTAATCTATTTAATGATACAGATTATTCGGTGGATAATGTTATCTTTGTTGAATATAACTTAAAAAAAGTTGGAACAGCTGTTCTAACTGTATCTGTGGAATATGAAGGAGAAACCTATGAAGATTCTTACACCATGAATGTAAGAGAACATTCTTATTCTCTAACAATAACTGATAGAAACGGTGAAGAATTACCATCTGAAGTAAATATAAACGATAATATACTGTTAAAAGTTACTAAATATCAAGGAACATTACCTCCAGAAGATATTACTAATGAAGTAATATGGTCTTCGAGTGATGAAAATATTGCATCAGTAAGTGGGGGAAGAGTAACCTTTAAAAAAGCTGGTAATGTAAGCGTTTCTGCCACAGCAATCTATTCAAACGAACAAGTAACAAAAACATATAAATTCACTGTATTAGGTGATGAACAGAATAATGATAGCAAACAAACTAATGAGGATGAACCTAATAATGAACCTCAAAAAAATATTAATCCCCTATGTACAATAAACGATGAAGGTATATACTATGATAATAAAGGTACTGAAGTTGATGCCGATACTTACAAAAAAAGATGTGGGTGCATACTAATTGGAGAAACTTACTATGATATAGATGGGAAAGTAACAACCGAAGAGGAATTTAACAAAGTATGCGTTCCCAAAACTGGTAATACCATATCTTTGGTAATACTAACTTCTTTATTATTAATCCTAACAGGTATCTATACCATATATAGTGTGTATAATAATAAATTCTATAAAGTATAGTTAATCTATACTTTTTTCTTTACGTAAAATTTGCCAAAAATATCAAAACATACTATAATTATTTATATATGAGATGGGGCTAGTGTGATATTAAGCGCCTAATAACGGGTATTAAACCATTATATCAAAGCCATTAATTTCACAATTTTTCTAGCAAGGACACAGGGGTGAAAAAATGAAAAAGCGATACATTGATCAAAACGGAAGAATACCTACGTTTCATATCCAGAACGAATTGGAAGAATTTGCTAAAGTAGGAAGAGAATACCCATCATCAAGGATGGTAAGAACTAAAAAAGGCAAAAAGGCAATAGCAGCCTTAATAGACCTCGAAAAAAATCATAATCACAATTTATATACCGAAATAGTAAACCGAGCAAAGAGATATCCAGATAGTGTAGCGCTATTTTATCGTGGCACCGAGGTGACTTACAGAGAATTAGTAAAAAAAGTTGATGATATGTCAAAATTCTTGGCAGAAGCGGGCATAGTGATGGGAGATGAAATCCCTGTTTGTATGACTAATACGCCGGAGTTTGTGTACCTATTAATTGCAGCCAACAAAGTTGGGGCAAAGTTAAATATATTTGGTGAGCAATTCGACCATGATTATATTAGAAAAATTTTAGAAGGCTGTACAAAAAAAGTATTCTTTGGAGATGACTCAAAATATGACGCGATTAAAGACGTTATACAAGAATCAAATATACAAACAAAGGTTATATCATCTTTATCTGATTCTCTTCCAGAAGATCCGTCTAAAACAAAAGGCTACGAAGAAAAGTTAGAAGAATATTATCATTATCCTAATAAAGTGCCAGAGTATATCGCAGAAGATAATAGGATAATATCATACCAGCAAGCGCAAAGAATTGGAGAGGAATCTTCAAGAGAAGTAGAGTCTGTAGGGGACCTAGAAACAGATTTTTTAGTTACATATACAAGCGGATCAACAATAAATGGTTGGCCAAAAGCAATTATTCATAGAAACAGAAGCTTAATAGTAAGCGCAAGGTTCCATGATTGTGAACTATCCGGGAATCCAGACATGAAGGCCCTTAGATGCTTAGCGCACATTCCGACTGAATCGAATACAGATATAATAGCTTGTATTACAGATATTCTATCTCAAGGGTGGATTGTTTGTCTAGAACCAGAATATGGCTTGGATTCGATACTTGATGTAGTTATGCTTAATAAGCCAAATTATTTAAATGTAACCAAAAGCCACGCCGTCGCTTTAATTAAGCAATACTTGTTTGGCGGAAAATTTAAGAATAGGCTTCTAGATTTTATATTTACTATGTTCGCTGTCGGAGAGGGGACCTGCCCAGGAGAAGAGAAGTTTATTAATAAAGGACTCAGAGTAGGAAAAGCAGGTAGTGCCGTAAGCATCAAAGGGTTCAGACTCCCTTTTACCACATTAGGTATAGCAGGAGGAAGTTGCGAACAAGGGGCAGTTTATTATACACTGTGGAAGAGTTTTACAGAAATAAAAACAAGGCTTCAAGGAGTGAGAGAATGCGGTATGTTTCCAGAGGCCTATGTTTGTGCAACAGCTTTAAAACCCGACGGAATGGGCGGATATGAAGAATGTAAATACGGAGAGATGGGTCTGCTTGTAACGAATTCTTATTCGAATATGTCTGGGTATAAAGACAATCCTGAAGCAACGAACGACATGCTTATAGAAGACAACAGAGGAAGGGTTTGGTTTTCAGGGAAAGTATATGGCTATATTGATAAACTAGGCGGTGTTCATATTAAAGGGAGAGAAGACGTCTATTCGCATGGAAAATTACCTTTATTTAGAATTGAAGAAATGGTAACAAAAGATACAAAGAAAGTACTATCATGCCAGGTTGTAGAACATGATACTAGACTAATCGCAATTGTCCAATTTCAATATGGAATAAACAAAGAAAAAGGAATTAAATCAATAAGGGGTAGATTAAGAAACCTGGCAGGCGCAGAAATAGCTGATGAAATAGAAATTCAGGTGATTCCGTTCAGTGAATCATACCCTCTAACACATAGTGGTAAAAGGAAAATAAGCTATGATAAAGAAAAGATTAAAGAATTGACAGCTGGCGGTAGATCACTAAAATTAGTTGGATAAAAATGATAGAAATATCATTTTTTTTGTTCTTATGATATAATATACATGAATAAGCATAGTAGGAGGGGTCTATATGTTATACATGTTCATTTCTTGTTTCGCATTTTTAATGGTGATAGCTGTAGCTTTTTTTATAAAACCTAAAATTAAAAACGAGGATACAAAACTATACTCAGTAATAATAGTAACTAACATAGCAGGAATAATTATTGATATTATCCAATATGTAGTGATACGCGAAAATTATAATATACACTTTTCAAATGTGCTCGGCAAGCTCTATTTAATTTATGTCTTTTTTTGGACCTATTTATTATCGATCTACACCATCAATATAAGCAAGAATAAAAAAGAAGACACAAGCGGTTCAAATATATATATATATAATATAATTATTCTTGTATTGCTAGTAATAGGATCACTAGCAGTAATAATAGCTCCAATTGAAATTGTACATGAGGGGAGTAGTATTTACTCTCGTGGACTAGCTTGTACAGCCGCCTATGTAGTTGTCTCGGTGTATATTCTAATTGATATACTGGGGACTATTATGAATATTTCAACCGTTAAGAATAAGAAAAAATACATTCCGTTTTTGGTATTTTTAGGAATAGGTGCTATTAGCACAGTTATTCAAGCAATTCATCCTGAAATGTTATTGATTACACCTGTCGAGTCATTAATAACTGTACTAACATACTTTTTCATAGAAAATCCAGATGTCAAAATGTTAGAAAACATGACTATTTTAAGAGATAGAGCCGATAAAGCTAACAATGCTAAAAGCGAATTCTTATCTAATATGTCACACGAAATAAGAACTCCTCTTAATGCAATCGTCGGATTTAGTGAAAGTCTAAAAGATGATGAATTACCTAAAGAATCTATGGAAAAAGTAGAAGATATTATAATGGCTTCCAATAACCTGCTTGAAATAGTAAACGGTATTCTCGATATATCTAAGATTGAAGCTAACAAACTAGAAATAATAGAAAAAGAATATGAAATAGAAGAAATATGGAACGAATTAATAATATTAACTAAAGCTAGAATAGGTGATAGAGGAATAGATTTTAGAGTAAGTATTGATCCTACTATACCCAAAGTATTATATGGGGATAATACTAGATTAAAACAAGTAGTTCTTAATATTCTTACTAATGCTGCTAAATATACCAAAGAAGGATTTGTTGACTTTAGAGTATCAAGTGTAATAAAAAATAATATGGTAAAGCTAATAATATCGGTCGAAGATTCAGGTATAGGTATTAAAGAAGAAAACTTACCAAGGCTTTTCTCTAAATTTGATAGATTAAGCGTTGAAAAAAGTTTTACTATAGAAGGCACCGGATTAGGTCTAGCTATTACTAAAAAATTAGTAGAACTTATGGGTGGGAGAATAGTTGTTCAATCAGTTTATGGTAAAGGATCTAAATTTACTATAATAATAGATCAAAAAATAGTTTCTTATGAAGTACAACATCAAAAAGAAACTACAGAATCCAATACTAAGGCAGTTGACATCAAAGGAGCTAAAGTATTATTGGTAGATGATAATGCATTGAATATTAAAGTGGCAACCACCTTGCTTAAAAAGTATAATTTAAATATAGATTCATGCACTAATGGCTTAGAATGCTTAGAAAAGATTAATAATGGTAATAAATATGATATTGTCTTACTCGATGATATGATGCCTAAAATGAGTGGTAAAGAAACTCTTGCCAAGCTAAAACAGATTAATGGTTTTAATATTCCCGTTATCGCTCTCACTGCTAATGCAATAGAAGGCATGAAGGAAGAGTACTTAAACCTAGGATTTAACGATTACTTATCAAAACCAATAGAAAAGAAAGAATTAGAAAGAGTCTTAAGAACTTATCTTGCTAAAAGACAAATAAATAGTACTAATACAACTAATTCTACAAGCGCTACTAGCATACTTAGTTCACAAATAACTAGTGACAATCCAATAAAAGAAGATGAACTAGATTTGCCAACTCTAAAGGGGAATGAAAATAGTGAAGAACCTGTTCAAACCCATGGTAAAATATTAGTCGTTGATGATAACGAGCTTAATATAAAAGTAGCAGTAAAGCTATTAGAAAAAATAGTAAATAGTGTGGAGAGTGTTACTAGTGGATCAGACTGCATTGCTAAGGTAGTAGAAGGAAATGATTATGATTTGATACTCATGGATGATATGATGCCGGATTTAGACGGGCCATCTACTTTGGATAACTTAAGAGATATAGATGGATTTAACGTGCCAGTTATTTTACTGACTGCCTCTGAATTAGATTCTTCAATAGAAGATAAAATAGCCAATCATCACTTTGCTGGATACTTATCAAAACCTATTAATAAAGAAGAATTAATAAAAGTATTAACTAAATTTATAAAATAAGTTATAATAAAGAAGAAGGTAGGGATAATATGAAAAGTATAAATTACTTAAGACAATTTGGGGCAGACATAGATAGCAGCTTAGAACTATTCGGTGATGAAGCAACTTATAACGAAACTTTAACTGAGTTTCAAAGAGGAATAGATGGCAAACTAGCAGAAATTGATAAGTACTATCAACAAGCAGATATGCCTAATTATGCTATTCTAGTTCACTCATTAAAAAGCGATTGTAAATATTTTGGTTTTAAAGAACTAGCAGATATTGCTTATCAACACGAATTAGCATCTAAAGAATCCAACATAAATTTTGTTAGAACTAATTACGATAAACTAGTCCAAGAAGCCAAAAAAGTTAGAAAAATAGTAAATGATTATTTCGATGATAGCGTACTAGAAAATAGTCCAAACCAAGCTCCTTCTCCAGCTGTAGTTGAAGCTATTCAAGAAGAAAAAGAAAATGAAGATATAATCTTAGTAGCAGATGATTCTGAAGTGATTAGAATCTTTGTTAAAAAAATATTTGATGCTGAATATGAACTAGCTTTTGCTACTAACGGTGATGAAGCATTAAATATAATTAAAGAACATATGGAAGACAATAGGATTAAAGCTATACTACTAGATCTTAATATGCCAGTAAAAGATGGTTTTGCTGTATTAGACTTCTTAAAAGAAAACGACTTATTAAGTTCTATGCCAGTAACTATAGTTTCTGGAGATTCGTCTCGAGAAGCAATAGATAAAGCATTTACATACAATATAGTAGATATGTTATCTAAACCATTTAATGAAGCGAAAATTAAAGAAGTAGTAGAAAGAACTATAGAATCTAAAAAGTAACACAAGAGTATTCTTGTGTTTTCAGTTGTCGCATTTTTTGCACCAACTGAAAAAAGTATTCTTAAAAACAATTTTTTATAATATAATAATATACAAGGATAGTGATAATATGAAGACATTTATATTTTTAAGCTTAGTCTTATTTCATATATCTTTAAGTTTTCTATTAGAGAAGGCCGGATATAACAGATTACTTTGCTTGGTCCCAGGAATTAATCTTTACTATCTAAGTAAAGCAATAAAGACCAATATTATCCTAATCATTCTTTTAGTAATAGGAATAATACTTCTACCTATTAGGAATTTAATAATGACTTTAATATATATATACTTGCCATTTATTATTTCTTACTACTATAGCCAGCAAATATACGTGCCCATTATAACATTAGTAGTTCCATTTTTAGGATATCCATACATGGCACTTAGAGGTTATTACAATGATAGAGTTCGTTAAAAAAAATATAAAACTTTCTTTGCTGTTATTAGCTTTAACAAGTATAGTATATTACTATTTTACCAGAGATTTACCAATAAAGGATATTGATAAAAATGCCCCTCATTATGTTAATAATCTATACTTTGGTGAGGACTACGTTTATAATCGTTTACCAGAAAACGAACAAAAAGCATATGACATTATTTTGAAGAACTTAAAGAATTCCAACAACACTGTTAAAGTTAGCGCATCCGAATTTGGCTGTGACTATGAAGATAATTGTAGTTCGTTGCTGGCAGAATTATACGACGCTATAGCGGTAGATCAGCCTGCTTTAATTAATTTTGCAACATATCGTTGGATTATCAACGGAGATGATCTGACCATTAAGTTCACTAATGCGGCACCTTTAAAGCTACTAACAGATATAGGGATGCTAAGAATCGAAAGAATAATCGATGAAATAAAAAGAAAAACCAAAAACATGAGCGACGCTGAAAAAATACTGTATGTTTATGAGTGGATAGGGGATCACGCAAGATATGATACCTTATTTACTTTCGCATCTAAAAATCAATCTATTTATAACGTATTTATTAAACATAATGCAGTCTGTGCTGGCTTTTCCAAAACTGCCACAGTAATATTTCAGAATATAGGAATCGAAGCTTCCTCTGTTACGGGTTTTATGGATGCGAGTCATAACATCGGCCATATGTGGAATATAATAAAACACCAAGATAAATACTACTTCTTTGATTCCACATGGGCTGCAAGCCGAAGAAATAAAAGTCTTGAAGACTACTATTTTGGACTATTTCCACCAGAAATGGACAGTTATATCTTAGATCATCCAGAATGGTATCCGGACGTTTCGTTTGATATGATACCAGGAGTATTAAACTAAAAAGACCTTTATTAAGGTCTTTTAATTGTTAATATCTTTTAATATAGTATTGGCAATATCCTTTATTTGTCTATAACATTCACTCGCCTCTAAAACAGTGCTATTTTCATCTCTTGCTTCAATATATAATTTTGTAATATCTTGTACTTTATGTTGATCAGTATCTTTAATCATTCTTTCTATAAAATTATTAATACTCTTGATTATATTTTTATCATTCTTTTTATAATAATTATATATTGGTCTTAATAGATTTACTTCTCCTTGTCTAATATAACATCTATAAGTTTTACTATCTATACTACTTAAATCTTGAAATTCTTCAATACTATTAAGTCTGATGATTTTAAATAATTGCTTCATAACATCTTCGGTTTGTAATAAACAAACAACTTCCTTCAAAGGCTCTTTGATAGGGGTTTTAACATTGTATATATAATTAATTTCGTTTACTATATATTCAATTTTATTTAATAAACTTAAATCCTCATTTATACTAATAACATATTTTTTATTCTTTATAGTAGTCATAATTTTCTCTTTATTCTTACTTAACTTTAAGTCAATACCATCTACCAAGGCAATTATATCCATATCTTTATAATACTTAACCATTGTTAAAATAATAATATTTTTTATATTATAAAGAAGGTCACCACTTTTTCTTATCTTTAAAAAGTTGTTAATTTTTGCCTTTGTAAGCATAGTATTTCCTCCTTCGTTGGTTGTATACTACCCTTACATTTGAAAAATGTCAAATTTAACTAAAATAGTTAATAACCCTATATTTTTAAGGGTTTAGATAGTATAATTAACTAAAGGTGATGACTATGAAAATAATCGTTTCAGCCGGTGGAACAGGGGGACATATATATCCAGCTTTAGCTATTATTAATAAGCTAAAAGAAAAGGATAAAAATCTAGAAGTATTATATATTGGAACTCATAATAGAATGGAAAAAGAAGTAGTTCCTAAACGTGGAATAAGATATGAAGAGATAGAAATATATGGACTTTCATTAAGAAATATAAAACAAAATATAAAAAACGTATGGTGCATAATAAAGGCGATAAAGAAATGTACTAAAATAATGAAGGAATTCAAACCAGACATAGTGATTGGGGTAGGAGGATATGTGACATATCCGGTCATTGTTGCTGCACATCGTTTGGGAATTAAAACATTTTTACATGAACAAAATAGCTTGCCAGGAAAGACAAATCGTTTTTTGCAGAAGTATGCTGATTTAATAGGTGTTTCGTTTGCTGAGTCTGCATCACATTTTAAAAAATGCAAAGGAGAGGTTTTTTTCTGCGGGAATCCATGTGGAGAAAATGCTCTTTCTCTTGAACCGATGCCTAAAAAAGATCTGGGATTATCTGACGATAAAAAACTAATAGTAATAGTTGCAGGATCAATGGGCTCTGAAACAGTCAACGCTAAAATGAACGAGTTTTTACAAAACTGTGGCACGAAAGAGTATGAAGTATTATACATTACTGGGAAGAAATACTATGAAGATTTTACCACCAATAAACAATTCCCCAAAAATGTTAAAATATTACCATATTTAGATAACTTGGCTGCTTTATTTAAAAATACAGATTTATTAATAACTAGAGCCGGCGCTTCTACAATGAGTGAAGTAGTATCATTAAATCTTCCAGCGATTTTTATTCCATCGCCATTTGTTGCCAATAATCATCAATACTATAATGCCTTAGAAATAAAAAATCAAAAAGCTGGCGAATTAATAGAAGAAAAAGAATTGACAAGTGAAAAATTAGATAATATGATTAACAAAGTGCTATATGATGAAAAAACTTATAACGAAATGAAAAAGAATTTGAACAAAATGAGTGTTAATAATAGCAGTGAAATCATTTACAAAAAAATAAAGGACTTGATAAAATGTTAGAAGAATTAAAAAGACATGCAGACGTGTTAGAAAACGTCTCATTAAATAAATACAATACATACCATATAGGAGGATTAACCAAATACATGGTATCACCATTGTCTATTAATGATTTAATAGAGACAATAAAAATACTTGATAAAAATAAAATACCATACTTTATTTTAGGGAATGGTTCAAATGTAGTACTTTCATCTAAAAAATATGAAGGAGCTATTATAAGATTAAATAACATGGCCGGAATAGCAATTCATCCAGAAATGAACATGGTCTATGCTGAAGCCGGAGTAATGTTCCCTAAGTTAGTGATGGACACCGTTGATAAAGGATTGACAGGATTAGAATTCGCCGCAGGAATACCAGGTACTATTGGTGGTTCTGTATACGGTAATGCCGGAGCATATAACTCTTGCATTATGGATTATATAGATTCTATATCTGTTTTAAATAGAGAAACTTATGAAATAGAAGAAATAGAACACGAAGATATTGAATACTCATATCGTAATACTATGTTTAAAGGTGAACATAAATATATAATACTATCAGCAAAATTCTTCCTAAAATCAGGCGAAAAATCATCTTCGATAGCAATATTAGAAGATCGTAAAAGAAGAAGACTAGAATCACAACCTCTAGAATTTCCTTCGGCTGGATCAGTATTCCGAAACCCAGAGGGAGATTTCGCTGGCCGCCTAATAGAAGCATGCAATCTAAAAGGAACTGCAATTGGCGGCGCAGAAGTATCAGAAAAACATGCAAATTTTATAATTAATAAAAATAATGCAACTAGTGAAGATGTATATGAACTTATTAACCTAGTTCACGATACAGTTCTTGAAAAAACCACTGTTGACTTAATAATAGAACAAGAATTTATAGGCTGGGATTGATATGGCTAAAAAGAAAAAGAAGAAAAAATTACGCTTAAACTATAAAGGAATATTTAAACTAACAGTAACCATTCTTTTTCTTGTGCTTGTAATATCATACATATTAAACTTACGAATAAAAAATATCTATATTGAAGGAACAACTAATATTAAAGATATTGAAATAATTGAAATGGCCGGGATCAAAGATTATCCGGAAATATTCAAATTAAATATAAATAAAATCAAAAAGAATATAAAAAAAATACCATTAGTATCAAACGTCAAAATCAAAAGAAACATATTAGGTAAAATAACTTTCATTATCGAAGAAGACAAAGTGTTGTTTTATATTAATCAAAAAGGTAAATATATAACCTCAAGTGGGAAAATGGTTGATGACAATAACGGCAAATATAAAGGATGTCCTACTCTTATTAATCAAACACCAGATAATATCATTCAAAAGCTTGTAATGGGATTCAACAAAGTAGATGATAATATAATAAAAACGATAAATACTATCGAGTATAACCCTTACATAGATTCTGACGGAAAAACTATTGATGAAACTCGCTTTAAATTAGTAATGAACGATTATAATACTGTTATGATTGATACCGTTAATATAAAAAAGTTGAACGAATACTTCGATATTTATATTTCTTTAAATATGCAAGAGACAAAAGGATTATTATACTTGGATACCATCACTGACGATAACATATTATTTGAAAGTTATAAATCAATTGAAGAATCTCGAGCTCAAGAAAATTCAGAAGAAAATGAAGAAAAAGAAGAACACGAAACAAATGAGTAGGGGGGAGTTATATGAATTATCATAAGATAATGCTAAGCATTATAGCCAAAGAGCAAGGAAATAATACTGTTCCTAATCTATTGCTTCATAGTTGTTGTGCACCTTGTTCCTCTCATGTAATAGATTGTCTAACTAAATATTTCAATATCACGATTCTTTATTATAACCCCAATATAGAGCCACATGAAGAATACCTAAAAAGAAAAGAAGAAGAAATAAGATTTATTAATGAATATAATAATACTAATAAATTAGATATTATAGATTGTGATTATGATAATGAGTTATACCATAAAACAATTAAAGGGCTAGAAGGCTGTAAAGAGGGGGGAGAACGTTGTTATAAATGCTATGAGTTAAGATTAGAGTATACAGCAAAAAAAGCCCAAGAGCTAGATTACGATTATTTTGGCACAACCTTAACTGTTTCGCCCTATAAGAATAGTAATAAATTAAATGAGATTGGGGAAATGTTAGAAGAGAAGTATAAAATAAAATATTTATTCTCAGATTTTAAAAAGAATAATGGTTATAAACATAGTATAGAAATGTCTAAAGATTATAATTTATACCGCCAGGACTACTGTGGGTGTATTTATTCGAAAGTTGAAAAAGATAAAAAGGTTAAAAATAAAAATCAGGAGGGGAATAATGGGTAATATATACGAAGAATCATTAGATTATCATAAAAAAATAAAAGGGAAATTAGCAGTTAAAGTAAAAAAAGATATAAAGGACTTTCACGATTTGTCTTTAGCTTATACACCAGGAGTGGCTGAGCCATGTCGAGAAATTGCTAAAGATAAGGAACAAGCATACAACTATACTTGGAAACAAAACAGTGTGGCCGTAGTAACGGATGGTACAGCAGTTTTAGGTTTAGGTGATATTGGTCCCGAAGCAGCACTACCAGTAATGGAGGGGAAAGCAATATTATTTAAGAAATTTGCTAATGTCGATGCTGTACCTATATGTTTAAATACTAAGAATCCTAAAGAGATTATCAATATAGTAAAAGCTATCTCCCCAACATATGGAGGTATTAATTTAGAAGATATTTCAGCGCCTCGTTGTGTAGAAATAGAAAGAGCATTAATAGAAGAACTAGATATACCGGTATTTCATGACGATCAACATGGTACAGCCATCGTTGTAACAGCTGCTCTTATGAATGCTTTGAAGGTTGTAAAAAAGAAAAAAGAAGACATAACTGTAG
The DNA here is from genome assembly GCA_902800945.1 of uncultured Erysipelotrichaceae bacterium. GTDB lineage: Bacteria > Bacillota_I > Bacilli_A > RF39 > UBA660 > Coprovivens. The sequence continues at coordinate 30,195 of CADCFX010000008.1, forward strand.
TTGTTAGCGGGACAGGTGCTGCCGGTAGCTCAATAATTAAAATGTTAAAGAACTTTGGTGTGAAAGAAATATATGGTTTTAACATAAACGGGATAGTTTTAAAAGAAGATTATGATAAATACGATTTTCTAACCCAAGAAATATCTCTAATAACCAATTCAGCCAATAAAAGAATAACCATGGCAGAAGCATTTAAAGAAGCTGATGTTTTTATTGGTGTATCAGCTCCAAAGTTAGTTACTAAAGAAATGGTTAAAAGTATGAAAAAAGACCCAATCGTCTTTGCTATGGCTAATCCAGAACCGGAAATTACCTACGAACTTGGTAAAGCCGCAGGGGCAAAAATAATGGGAACAGGTCGCTCTGATTATCCTAATCAAATAAATAATTTATTAGCATTCCCTGGCTTATTTAGAGGAGCCTTAGATGTAAGAGCAAGAAAAATAACAAAAGAGATGAAGTTAGCAGCATCCTATGGCCTTGCCAATTTAGTATCTGATGAAGAACTAAACGAAGACTACATTCTACCTAAGGCTTTAGATAGAAGGGTAGCTAAAACAGTAGCTAAAGCTGTTGGCAATAAAGCCAAAGAGCAAGGAGTTGCTAGGATATAAATAAAGAAGAAACTAATGTTTCTTCTTTTTAACTATTTAATTCTTTTAAAAAGTTTAATAAATATTCATTATAAGCTTTATACGCTAATTCATTAGTATCAGGCTTTTTATAATCAATTCCTAAATAATTACATATCTCTTTGACAAAATAGTCACATAAATACGGATTTCTAATTAATAATGGGCCTAATAAATATGTTCCATAAAAATTATTATCGTGAATTCCTTCAAAACCTATATCATAATTATAACCGACGCCCTGAATTACTTTAAATAAATTATCTCCATTGTCACTCATAACATTAGTCCTATTTTGAAAGCCTATAACATTGTGTGCTATTAAATCAGTTTTATAATATTGCTCTCCAACAATTCTTTCTTTCTCTGGAGTTGACTCGTATCCATAAGCGTTAATTCCTTTATACGTCTCATTATTAATAACAATAGTCTTGCCGAAAAGTTCTAACGCATTACCAGTTGCCAAGAAAAACTTCTTACTATTAATAGCATTAATTATTTCGGTTTTCTGCTTTAACATATCTTTTAATACTAGTATCTCATTTTCTTCACTACCAGCTCCAATATAATAAAAGTCATATTTTTCATAATCAATCTTATCGGGAATAGAAAGTAATTCTATTTGCACATCTATATTCTGCTCTTTTAACTTCTTTTCTAAATATCTAATATTACCATTTTCCCCATATAAATTCATTAAATCATAATACAGATAAGCTATCTTAAACTTCTTCATTGCTTTCCTCCTTTATAAGATTTAGTATATTACCCGTCATATCAAAACAAACCATTGTATATATTTCTCCCTTGGTATTTTTTACTATATTAAGAAGGTTATTAAAATCATCAACCAAAATCATTTTATCATCTTTAATTCCAGCTAATTCTAATCTTGTCGCCACATCATATCTAAATCTACCAATAACAAGTATCTTATCAATATTCGAATCATCCAACATTTCAAAATTAACGTCCCATAACCATGATAAATCATTATATTTATATCTCCTAGAAACATTATCAAAACCAAGAATTACAGTCTTTGTTCCTTTTTGAGAAGTTATATACTTAATAGATTGATAATAGGAAAGATTGTTTTCATTCTTGCTTTCCAACATCGTCAACTTTCTGCCGTCTAACAATAACTCTTTCCCGCGTTTAGACTCTTGTTTATCTCTATTAATTGCTCTTTTTATAACCTCTTCACTAATTCCAATTTCTTTACAAGCTGCATATGCAGCCACAGTATAATAAACAGCATATAAAACATTTTTATTTAAGTAAATCTTATTTCTATTTATGTCTATTTCTTTTTTGTCATAGTTTATATTCTTGACTTCGTAATCAACTTTGCCTCGTTTAAAATCACATTCTGGGCATTCGTAATTACCGATATGTCCATAATTATAATATTTATATACGAGTTTGTTATGACACAATGGGCAATAAGCATAATCAGGATAAATATTAGTAATTCTCTCGTATGAATCATGGCTTTTATCTAATCCATAAGTAATTACTTTGTTCTTTTTAATATACTTTAGCCTATTTACTAATGGATCATCTGAGTTCAATATAAGAGTAGTTTCCTCACCAATAGAATCAACAACATCTTTAAATACCAAGTCAGGATGTCCATTTCTAGAAGGTTGATCTCTAGTCATATTAGTAATTATCAAATGTGTGGGTTTTTTCTTGTCAAAAATTAGTTTTAAATGTCTTTCATCACATTCTAGTAACAAAACGTCATGTAAAAAATTACCATTCTTATCACAATTATTTAGTATCAAAGTGGTTGCAGCCAAGACTCCATTTGAACCACTCTTATTATAACAAACATCGTATCCTGCATCAGTTAGTATATGATTAATTAAATCAGTAGTAGATCCCTTTCCAGACGACCCTGTTACAGCAATTACAATTTTTGGATAGTTAATTTTATTTAATACATCTTTCTGCTTTAGTACATCATAAAGAATGTAACCAGGATAAACAGACCCGTTTTTTCCAAACATTTTACACACTTTGGTTACTAACTTGTTGATACGAATAGAATTTCCAACCTTCATATATATCACCTAAAAAAATTATACCAAAAAATATTAAAAGATGATTAAAAAAAGGAAAAATAGTGTATAATAAAGAAAAGGAGATGAGATGATGAAGAAACTATTAATCATATTAACTTTCATCCCCTGGCTTTTATATTATTTTAGTGAGACTAAAAACAACTTAAAGATAATAAAAAATAATAGTGAAGATGAACATTATTTAAAAAATAATTTTTTTGATATAATTCCCATAGATAACCTTATATTATATGGAATACTTGTATACTTTTCTCATTTTCATAAAGATTCAGCAAGTATCTTTTTTGTAAGAGTTATACTATTCTCGGCTATAAATATGTATTTATTCTTTAATACAATATCTAAAAAAGACTATAAACTAATTTTCGAAAACAATTCCGAAAAAGTACCTATCAAATACCTTTCAATAACTCTAATACCATTATTAATCTACTTATTTACCAAAAAGCAAATGATTACATACTATATAATGATAAGCTTAAATATTATTGATTATTTTATAATAAAAATATTAGGACTACCTAAAGATGAAAAAAACATACAATACTGAACATATAATTGATAGCTTTTATAGCAAAGGGAACACTAAGTTCTTAAACGCAACAGAGTTTCTGCGCGTCAAAAACAGAATACCTAAATCATTACAAAATATCTACCTACCATTTCCAGACGCTAGTAAAAGAATAATCTACAAGAAAAACATCCCCAATATATGTATTTGCAAGATAACTTTTAATAGTTCTATAAAACACTCAATGATATTGAAAGAACTTTTTAATCTTGGTTTAAAAGAAGAAACTTACGGTGACATAATTGTTGATGACAATATTGCTTATATCTATATTTTTACTGATTTGTACGAAGATATTAAATATAACTTTACTCTTAATAAAATCATCATTAAAAAAATAGAGTTGTTAGATAAGGACTATTTATCTGATTTTCAAATTGAATATGAAGAATTAGAACTATTAGTATCAAGTTTAAGACTAGATAATATTATAAGTAGTATTACTAATGATAGCAGAAAATCAGTATTAGATAGATTTAAAAACAAAGAGATTATTATAAACTATGAAGTAGCAACTAAACCCAGTATTATTATCGAAGAAAACGATGTATTTAGTATACGTAAATACGGGAAATATAAGTATAACAAGATATTAAAAAATACTAAAAAAGGCGGTTTTATAATAAGTGTTTCAAAGTATAAATAAAAACATATTTAAAATGTCTGAATTTTTTGCTAAAATATAATAGAAAGATAAAGGCGGAGTGATAAAATGAAGAAAGGATTTATATTTGTTGAAACAATGGTATGTATAGCTTTTTTGAGTTCAGTATTATTAACCATATATGCATCTTTTACCAATGTCTTAGACACAGCTAAAACAAGATTATTATATGATGATCCTATTTATCTATATAGAACATATTTTATTTTGAATTTTTTAGAAGAAAATGGCTTGAACGAATACATAAACGAAAAATTTTCAGCCCAAAGTAATAATACTGCTTACATATCTGAATTCGGTTGCTCATCAGTAGGAGTGGGATTAAACGATACCATATCAGAAAAAGCATTCTGCGAGAAATTATTACAAAATGGGCAATGGCAAGTTAATCACGTGTTTATCATGCCATATAACGTAAATAGAGTAGTAAATTGCGTAAATAATGAAGACATAAAAAATGGTGAAGCCGCCAACTGCCGGCGTAATTTTGCTTTAAAAAACTTATCGGTTCAAGCAGTTAATTATTTATATAGTTTAGATGGTTATACTGGTTCAAATGATGATGATGCCATCTTAAGCTCAACAGAAAACCTAAACAATATTGAAGCAAACAAACAAATATATCGAATAGTAATTGAATATAAAGTACCTGATAAATCAGAAGAATATACATATTATGATTATTGTTTAAAAAGTGGGGCGACATGTGAAGATTGGAACCCAGAGGCGAACAAAAAAACCACAATAATAACAAAATATAAATATTACTATACATCACTAGAAATACCTAATGGATATAATAAAATATCAAGTTAAAATTGTGACAATTCTTAATAAGAAAGAGTGATTAAATGAACGAAAAAACCGTCGATACTTGGTTCGACTCAGAACCTCCAAAAGCTAATGTACTTCATTTTAACATTAACCCAAAAAATGTTCTTAATAAAAGCCTAAAGGGCGAAAAGTGGAAGGAACATTACGAACAAAAAGGCTATGAGAAAGGATTGATTAAAGGGACTGTCAGAGGCGCTATAGTCACAATAGGACTTTTGGCAGTAATTACATTTGGAAAAAACAAAATAAGTAACATATTTCACCAACATCCCAAAGACTATGCGTTCGAATATGGACAAACAGCGCTTATCAACAACACTACAAGAGGAAGCGTAATAGATGGGGCGGAAATAGTAGGAGACTATATGGAGCTTTGCGACGATGTAAATGGATACGAGAACAAACAATTCGATGACGATGATTTTGATTCTTATATCGGCGGAGTTTACGCGGGAATGATGTACCTGGACCCTGACTCAAGATTGAATAAAATGAATAATATATTTTACAGATTCAATATAGCAGGATATACAAAGTATGATAATTTTGTAAAATACTGTGATGCAATCGGATGCTGTAAAACAGACCAAAATGGGCGAAAAAGAGTGGATGAGAATGCATATAGAACGTGGTTAAAAAGCTATATAGAAAAAGTTATTAGGTTGATTGAAGCGGAGGGCGATGTGATGGGATCTAGATCGGGAGGAGGACCAAAGTGAGAATATTAACAACCGATAATAAAAAATATATTGTAATTGAAGAATTAAAAAACAACGACGTTACATATCTATACCTAGTAAATGAAAAAGACCAAGAAGATATTATCATACAAAAAGAAATAAATGGCGAAATATTGCCTCTTGAGGACGAGAATGATTTCAAAAAAAGTTTAGCTATATTTGCTAAGGAACATAAAAATATAATAGAAATTTTGCTTAAACAATAAAAGCAATTTTTTTTGTCAAAAAATTGTTGTTTTTACACGATTTATTTGGTACAATAGACATGCCTTAAAAAGAGGAAATAAACATGTTTGTGGACTTGTACTTCGAGTGCCTATAAAAGGTGTAGTACTAAGGAAGAAGCAAGCAGAAGAATTAACGAAGGAGGGAAATTTTTATGGCAGTAGTTTCTTTAAGTTATTTATTAGAAGCTGGAGTTCATTTTGGACATCAAACAAAAAGATGGAATCCAAAAATGAAGGAGTATATTTATACTTCAAGAGATGATATTTATATTATCGATTTACAAAAAACAATGGAGTGCATTGAAAAGGCTTACGCTGAAATTCATAGCATTGCTGAAAATGGAGGTACTTTTATCTTTGTTGGGACAAAGAAACAAGCTCAAGAAGCTGCAAAAGATACCGCTATTAGAACTAATTCTTATTACGTAACAGAAAGATGGTTAGGAGGAACACTAACAAACTTCCGTACTATCAGAAAAAGAGTTAAGAGATTAGAAGAAATTGAAAATATGGAAAAAGATGGAACATTCGAAATCTTACCAAAAAAAGAAGTAATAGGTCTTAAAAAAGAATATGATAAATTAAACAAATTATTATGCGGTATTAGAAATATGGAGAAAAAACCAGACGCAATGATAATTGTTGATCCTAAAAAAGAATTAAATGCAATCAGAGAAGCAAGAAAGTTAAATATTCCTATCTTTGGAATCGTAGATACAAACTGTGATCCTGATGATGTAGATTATGTAATACCAGGAAACGACGATGCAGTAAGAGCAGTAAAGGTTGTTCTTGGTGTATTAGGAAATGCTATCGCTGAAACAAATGGTGGAGAGATTCTTGATTTCGTAACGGAAGAAGATAAGAAAACTAAGACTGCACCTAAAAAAGAAGAAACAGTTGAAGCAACCGAAACAGTTGAAACAAAAAAAGAAAAAGTAGAAGAACCTAAAAAAGAGGTAAAAGAAGAAGTTGTTGAGGAAACTGCTCAAGAAGTAGAAACAAGTGCAGTAAAAGAAGACTTAAGTTCCAAAACATTAGCTGAATTAAAAGCAATTGCTAAAGAATCTGGAATAAAAGGTTACTCATCAATGAAAAAAGACGAATTAATCGCTTCATTAAGCGAATAGATAAAGAATGGAAAGAAGGATTACAAAAGATGGTTACAGCAAGTTTAGTTAAAGAATTACGCGAACAAACCGGCGCAGGAATGATGGATTGCAAAAATGCTCTTACTGAAACAGATGGTAATATAGAAGCAGCAATCGACTGGCTACGTGAAAAAGGAATTGCTAAAGCCGGCAAGAAAGAATCAAGAATAGCAGCAGAAGGTCTTGCAAAGATATTTGTTGAAGGGAATAAAGCTGTTATGATTGAAGTAAATGCTGAAACAGATTTCGTATCTAAGAATGATGAATTCAAAGAAATGATTGATGTTATTGGTGAAACAATCCTAAAAGGAAACGCAAAAAATATCGAAGAGGCTAAAGAATTAAAACTTAACGACGGGACAATAAATGACTACATCGTAGAAAAAACTTCTAAAATTGGTGAGAAATTGGATTTCCGCCGTTTAGCAATAATTGAGAAGAAAGCGGATGAAAACTTCGGAACATATCTACATATGGGTGGGAAAATAGCAGTTGTTACAGTTGTAAAAGGAGCAAACGAGGACGTTGCTAAAGATGTAGCAATGCAAGCAGCAGCCATGAATCCTAAGTATGTATTCATAGAGGATATTCCTGAAGAAGACATTCAAAGAGAGAAAGAAGTTCTTAAAGAACAAGCCATCAACGAAGGAAAACCCGCTGACATAGCTGAAAAAATGGTAGAAGGAAGACTAAAAAAATTCTACAAGGAAACATGTCTTGCAGAACAAGAATTTATTAAAGATGGAGACATCAACGTAACCAAGTACGTAACTAACAATGGAGGAGAATTAGTTTCAATGACACGCTTCAAAGTAGGTGAAGGTATCGAAAAACGTCAAGATAACTTTGCAGAAGAAGTAATGTCACAAATAAAAGATAATTAATTTAGACACTTATTTACCAAGTGTCTTTTTTCTTTCTACTTTATTAGAGAGTTTCGTGTTATACTATTACTGAAAGAAGTGAAAGAATGAACAATAAAAGTAAATTATATAAAAACGCGCGTAGATTAATATACTTTTGCTTATTTGCAACAATTATCGCAGCTTTTGTATACCTAAGCAAAAAATATGAACCGCTATCAGAAGAAAAAACAATTAATTTTTCTAGTTATTATAAAGATATTAATACAGATAAATATAATATAATAAATGCTGGTACGCTGCTCAAAGAGTTGAAAAATGGTAAGTACATAGTATTTATTGGCAATCACGAATCTAAATGGTCAGAAGCTTATGCCTACATATTAACTGAGTGTCTAGAAGAATTAAATATTAGAATTAATTATTATGATTTATATTCAGACAAAAATCAAAAAAATTCTAATTATTATAAAATTAGAGAAAGATTAAAAAATTACTTGGTTTCCACCGATGACAGTGATAACAATCTTTTGGCGCCATCATTATACATAGTCGATAAAGGTAAAATAGAATACTATAATATAGCAACTGTAGCAGTAAAAAACAATACTAGAGTAGAAGAATATTGGACAAACTACAATCGTGAATCATTTAAAAGAGAAATAAAGAATAATATTAAAAGATACTATTTGAATAATTAAATAGATTATTCTATAATATATTTAATAAAGGAGTAGATAAATATGACTAACGAAGAACTAGAGCTGCAAATGATGCATTGCTTAGAAACAATGGATAATCGTCTCACATCAATCAGAGCTGGAAGAGCAAACCCTGCTATGTTAAACGGAATAAATGTTGAATACTATGGAACCCCAACTCCATTACAAAGTTTAGCAAATATTAACGTGCCAGAAGCTAGGACGCTAATGATTAAGCCTTTTGATAAGGGGTGCATAAAAGATATTGTAAGAGCTATTAATGAAGCAGATTTAGGAATAAACCCAACAGATAATGGGGAAAGTGTAATAATGAGCATTCCGCCTTTAACAGAGGAAAGACGAAAAGAATATGTAAAACAAGCGAAAGAAATCGCTGAAGAAACAAAAATTGCTTTAAGAAAAGTAAGACAAGAAGCAAATGATTCGATAAAAAATGATGAAGATATTCCTGAAGATGAAGAAAAAAGAATGATGGAAGATGTACAAAAACTAATCAATGAATATAATAAAAAAGTAGACGAGAAATTTAAAGAAAAAGAGGAAGAATTACTTCAAGTATAAAAAAAGAGCTGTCGCAAATTTTGCGACAACTCTTTTTTAATTTATAAAATGCATAATCAAATCAATTAAAGTATCCTTTTCTTCATGATTAGATTCAGCCACCAAAATAGTCAAAGCAGTAAGAGTGCTATTGTCTATTACTTTTTTTTCATTTTTATATAGAAGCCCATAAAAATCTAGAAAATAAATAAATAGGGTAGCAGCAATTCTTTTATTTCCGTCAGCAAAAACATGATCTTTAGTAACAAAATAAAGAAAATTAGCCGCTTTCTCTTCGACAGAAGAATATACATCAACCCCATCGTAGGAAGCATATACATTATTAATAATACTTTCTAGATTTAACGAATCATTTTTTTCTACTGCAAAGACATCGCTTCTATTTTTATCCTTTAGCTCATCAATTAATCTCTTGCAATCTTCGTATTTTATTCGTTTTTCGCTATTAATTCCCTCAATTTTAGAAAAACTCTTATGATCGTAATCATCCAGCATATCTAAAGCTTCAGAATAATTATTGATTACCTCTAATATTTCTCGCAATTCACTATCGGGAATTCTATCATTACCTCTTGTTGCTATTTTTACCAAATCAACAATCTGCCCCAAATACTTAAGTCGAGGATTATTAACGGCATAGCCCTTAACCAGGTAATCTTTTAAAACTCCATTTGCCCATCTTCTAAAAATGATTCCTTTCTTAGATTTTACTCTATACCCAACACTTATTATAACGTCCAAATTATAATGCTCTACCTCATACTCTTTATTATCATTAGCTGTTATAGTAAAAACCCTTACAGATTCGTTTTCAGACCCTGCCAGTTCTTCGCGCAAAACATTCTTAACGTGCTTTCCAATCGTTTTTACATCTCTATCAAATAACTCCGCCAATTGCTTTCTGTTAAGCCAAACAGTATCATCTTCTATATTAACATCTAATTTTACGCCTTGATTTTCAAAAATAACAATTTCATTTTTTTCTTTATCCATATTATCAAATCTCTCTATATCTATTTTAATTTTAAAATGGTAATATATTTTTTTCAATAATAATAAAACAATTTTACACATAAAGCCCATATCGACCTTGTTTATTCGTATTTAGACTTGCAAATAACAATGATTTATATTATAATTAGTTTGTTCCAAAAAACTGACCTCGTAGCTCAGCTGGATAGAGCAATCGCCTTCTAAGCGATCGGTCGAGAGTTCGAATCTCCCCGGGGTCACCATTATTAGAAAATATCTCGAATAATATCATTCGAGCAAAATAAAACTAACTAGAAATAGTTAGTTTTTGCTTTTTTAGATAAAGGAAGTTTTTTCCTACAATAAGCTATCGACTTGATAGTCCACCACCGCCATGTGAGGACTCGCCCATAGTATCATCTGCTGTTTCAGATAAGGATTTTAATGTATTTATTATCCCTTCTATATCACTTACATCATTAATCTTATATCCGCTTTCTAACCCAGCTCTACGGAAAATAGCATCATCAAATGAAATCGTACTGGGTACCCTATAAATATCATAACTCGCTTTTGCCTCTTCAAGCATATCCTTTATAATAGATATTTCAAATGGAGATAGTTCGTCGTTCTCTAATACGGAGTGTTCTCCTTCGTACAGACGGCCTACAAAAGCTATTGACTCTTTAAATAGCCAACCAAAAATTCCCTTAAAATCCGAATCTTCTGCTGTTAAAATACCCAATGACACGTAGTGATCATTTCTGCTCCAGGTATAACAATAGTTTTTAAAATCTTCTGTAATTATAAAAGCTCCTCTTAATTCGTCTTCATGATTACCTGTAGTAGCATCTTCAGCGCATGTATTCCAATAATCTAGTAAACCGTAATCATCCCGCTCATTAAACCCACCGAAAAAAGTAACTTGGACTTTTCTACACTTTTCCATTAAATCACCTCTCATATTACTATTATAATTCTATTATAGCAAAATAAAAAGAGAAGAAACCTTCTCTTAACAATATTTTTTGCCAAGCATATATCTTATTGCTGAACCAAAAGCTCTACCAAGCGAATACATAACCGTAACACCTCTAGCTATTGCATTAAGCATAGTAGCTGAAATTCCTCCAACAGCCCCGCCATAAACCATGATTAATTGACTTTTATCTAATTCCATTATTTCCTCCTATCTATTAGAGCCGCAAGTATAAGGCCTTGTTATTCCGTTAATTACACCAATTATAAAAACAATTCCGGCTCCAATTAGTGCCAATACACCACCTCTAACAGCTCCTCCATTAATTCTTATTAATTCTTCTTCTTTTAACATTTTACCATTCCTTTCTGCGCAGCTTCCTCTAATTTGAAAACAGTAAAGTTTTCGATATTATTATGATGAGAAATATATATAATAGTAGTTTCAGATAAAAAATCTATTAATTGTTTCATGATACTTTTTTCAGTTCTTGCATCAACCTCGTTCAAGGCTTCATCTAAAATTAGTATTGGAGGTTTGTCAATAACCGCTCTAGCTAATACTATTCTTTGCCTCTCACCACCAGATATATTAGCGCCTCCATCTACAATTAGAGTATTTAACCTCAATTCTTTTTTATCTAACACCTCATCTAGTTTTGTTATTCTTAAAATACTATTTATATAATCCATCGAATACTCTTTGTCAAAAATGATATTATCTCTAATCGTTCCAGTGAAAAGACTTTCTCTTTGTGAAACATATCTAATATTTTTCCTAATAGTAGCCAAACTATAATCTTTTATATTAATACCATTAATTAAGATATCTCCAGTATAGTTCTCGATGTTTCTATTCAATAATTGTAACAAAGTTGATTTTCCTATTCCGCTTTTACCTCGAATTAATAATCTTTCTCCTTTATTAATATTCAAATTTATATTATTTAACGTTTTATGATAATCATTATATGAATAGGAAATGTTAATAAATGAGATTAAACCATTACTAAAATCATTATCTTCACCAATTTTTTCGCAATCAATACCTGTTATCTCTTTTAATTTAATAATAGCTAGTTTAATCGAACATATTTTGGGAATGCTATCAACTATATCTGTAATTGGGCCAAATATGTATGATAGAACAGTATTAAAGGTAATTAATTCAACTATTCTAATATGGCCAGACTTTATCAAATAAAAGCCATAGGTATTTATAGCAAATAAACCAATTTCGTAAATAAAACTTCGTAAAAACAAGTAATTGTTTATTAATTTAGCATAAGAAAAACTACTATTCTTTAATTCAAAAAACATTTTCTGGATTTTATCTAAAACAAAACCCCCGATATTAAGATTTTTTATAGAAACTATCCTTTCTATATTTTCTCCTAAGGAAGCATTAAAATCAGTCTCTAAATCAATAATATCATTTGTCCTTTTATATATAACAGGAACGGCTATTGAGGAGATTAAAATATATAATAATATTAAGAATACTACCACAAAGAATAAACGACCATTTATAAATAAAAGAACATATATAGAACAAGCTATCAAAAAAAATTCTAGAATCATAGAGACTAAGACATTTGCTATTAAGTCCTTAATTTCCTTAATTTCATTAATTCTAGTCAATATTTCGCCAGTCGTTCTATTACGAATAATATCTAAAGGGAGATTAAAAAAATGGTTAATAAAAGATAGAGTGAGAGAAGCGTCTATCCTTTTATTAAAAACTATCTGCCAATAATTCTTTTTCTTGATAACTAAGTTTTTAAGAATTGTAGCAATAAGAAAAAAACAACTAATATAAACAAAACTATCAGTAATATTATCACCATTGGAAAAAGCAAATTGCCAATACATAGCTAATATTAAAGAAAGGAGCGCAATACCAATACTATCAAATAACAATTTGCAAAATAATTCCTTTTCTTGGCCAATAATACTCAAAACAGAATTGATAAAACCGCCATTAAAATGTTCGTGAATTATTCTTTTATAAGGCCTTAGCACAAGTATAATACCATCCCATTCTTTTTCAAAATCACTAAGTCTAACTCTTTTAAAACCTTCAGCAGGATCCATAACTATTATTTTGTCTTTTTTAACCTTATAAATCACCACAAAGTGTTCATAGCCCCTCTTTGTTAAAATATGTGCTATAACTGGTAACTTTAGATCGTTATCTAGAATACTTATCTTTTTGCCGTAACCATCTAACCCATATTTTCTGGCTGCCATAATAATATTGAAAGCGGTTGTTCCGTTATTGTTAATCTTTGTATCTAATCTTATTTTTTCTAAATTTACATTTCCTTCATAATATCGCAGAATAGAAAGAAGGCAACAAGGGCCACAATCTCTCGTATCGCGTTGTTTAACAAATAGTTTTTTCTTCAATAATATTTCCCCCTTCATAATATATTTTAGCTATTGATAATCATTTTCCTTTTTTTTATCAAAAATATGATATAATGAATAATATAAGATGATTCTAGAGGAGAGTGTAGTATGAGAAAGAAAAATGGTTTTATTTCAATGTCAATTATTTATTCTTTTTTCACGGTATTTATTTTAGTATCGACCTCATTGTTGTTAATATACTCTAATAATTTGGCTATAGTTAAATCGGTTAACAAAGAAATAAAAGAAGACCTAACCACAAAAGGTAATAAATCATTAATGGTTTTTCAAAACTTAATTGCCGATGGTAGCTTTGAAAAAGTTTCTGAAAATTGGAAGATAAGACCAGATACCCCCCCTCCTGTATTTAATGAGCAGAAATACTATGGATCATATTCATTAGGATTTGTACAGAATAGTACATATAGCTATGTTCAATCAATTAACACAATAGATATGATAAAAGACCATTATTATTATATATCACGTATTTATCTTGCTTTTAACAACATACCATCATCTTCGTTAACGTTTAAGCTGATTCCTGCAACCAATGGTGACTTTAGCGATGCGAATGGATTTGACATACTTGAAAATGCCTATGGAATAATGGCATCCTCAAGTTGTACTACCACTTCAACTGATACAGACTGTTTATACGGAAATAGAAGTATTAATAGAGAAAGAATAAGATATCAATCTGGATTCTGCCTAGGGATAAATGGCCGTTGCAATCCAGATGAATCCGAAGCTGAAGCATCGCAAACTACAGCTAATACTTTTGAAAGCGGGATATTCAAATATACTGAACCTAATAAAACCTATAAAATTTTACTAGGTGCCGATTATACTGGCCATGATTTGGGAACTGGAATATCTCCGCGTTATTATACAGACGGATATATGTTAATCGATTTAACAGTTGCTCTTCAATTAAATGAAGAAAAAACTAATAAATTATTTAATGGTCAAGATAATACCAATGGATATCGAATTGGCGCCGGGAAAATAGATGAATTGCTAGACGGCAGGTTTATTGAAGACCAAAAAATAATCCCTATTAATAAACTAGAATTAGAATAAAGTGCACGAAGTGCGCTTTTTTTAGTATTTTCCTTGTCAAACTTGTCTTCTGGTGCTATAATCATTAATAGCTACGAAAAGCTGACGAAGGGAGGGAGATAAAATGACTAAGGTAGTTGTCCAAAATGGTAACATTGATAGCGCTTTAAGAAAGTTTAAGGTAAAAGTTGCTAGAAGTGGTGTCCCTTCTGAATTGAAAAAAAGAAAATGTTATGATAAACCAGGCGTTAAAAGACGTAAGGCGAAAGAAGAAATGATTAGAAACTCTCGTAAACGTAGAAGAAATGATTAATGGATGGTGAAGTTGTTATGACAATGATGGAAGTAGTAACTAATGATTTAACCGCTGCTATGAAAGAACAAGATAAGTTTACTTTATCTGTACTTAGAATGTTAAAAAGTGCTTTACAATTAGAAAAGATAAGTAAGAAACATGACTTAGATGATAATGAAGTTATTGCGGTAATAAAAAAGCAAGTTAAAACAAGAAAAGATAGCATAGTTGAATTTGAAAAGTTCAATAAAACAGAAGAAGTTGAAAAACTAAATAAAGAGATAGAAGTATTAACTAAATATCTACCTCCTGAATTATCTAAAGAAGAACTAGAGAAAGCTCTAGACGAAATATTTGCCGAAGTAAAGCCTGAAAGTATTAAAGACATGGGTAAAATAATGAAAGCGGTATCCAGTAAGTTAGGAAACTCAGCAGATATGTCTTTGGTTAGTTCTTTAGTAAAAGAAAAATTAAGTTAGGCATTAAGCCTTTTTTCTTTGGTACTTTAAAAAAGTACGAAAACATAGTAAAATTATGGTGTTGGAAGTGATTATAATGGGAAATTTATCTCCTTTTCATAGCACTCTTAAATGGGCCCTTGAATCCACTTGGCCTATGTTAACCCTCTTTATTGTTATTATAATGATAAGTCGCATTTCATATATAATCATAAATAAAAAGAAGGTTGTGTTATATAAAGATGTTTTTATATTGCTAAGCATATTATATTTGTTAATGCTATATTTTATGTTATTAAGTACTGAGTATTCTACCTCAGGTGTAAATCTACATATATTTAGAGAAATGAGTAGATATAGTATAGGATCCAAATCATTCTTTTATAATGTAATGGGGAATATAGCTTTATTTGTTCCATTTGGCTTCATCCTATCATACTTTATCAAAGCTAATAAAATTAGACATGTTATAATTCCTAGCTTTGTAGTAAGTTTTTCTGCAGAAATTATTCAATATCAAATAGGTAGAGCTTTTGATGTGGATGATATAATATTAAATACAACCGGCGCTTTAATTGGCTTTATGATATATATTAGCCTTAGAGAAATAAAACATAAATTGCCGGAATTTTTGCAAAAAAACTGGTTTTATAACACTTTATCAATTATACTATTAGCTGGCGTAATAATGCTAATAGTAAGCATATGGTTGGTGAAATTATGAATGATATTACGATAGTAGATAATGATTTGTATAAAGATTATGATTACTTGGAAGATGTATTAGAATATACCCTTAAACACGAAAAAGTTACTAATGCCATTTTTTCCATAGTATTCGTCGATGATGAAGAAATACACCGTATTAATAGAGAATATCGCAATGTAGATAGAGTTACAGATGTTATTTCGTTTGCATTTGAAGATAATCAGGATGTGCGTTATAATAATATCAGAATACTAGGAGATATATACATATGCATACCCCAAATGAAAAGACAAGCCGTTTCGTTTGGGCATAGTGAAAAAAGAGAACTTGCTTTTCTAAGCGTTCATGGTTTATTACACTTATTAGGTTATGACCATATGACAAAAGATGAAGAAAAGAAAATGTTTGAGTTACAGGAGCTGATATTAAATGCCAAAAATATCAAGAGATGATATCAAAAAGAGGGGATTTGGTCGTTTTGCCAAGAGTTTTAAATACTCATTAGATGGGCTGATATATGCCTATAAATACGAGCAAAGTATGCTAATACATGTAATAGCAACAATCTTTGTTATTATAGCAAACATAGTATTACAAATATCCCCAACCGAATGGTTAATCACTTTTATAGCTATAGGCATGGTATTAGCCGCTGAATTATTTAATACTGCCATTGAAGCTGTTGTTGATTTAGTAACTTTAGAAATTCATCCTTTAGCCAAAATAGCTAAAGATTGCGGCAGCGCCGCTACATTTGTTTTAGCTCTAATGGCGGGCGTAATAGGCTTCGTTATATATGTTCCACACATTATAGAAATGATAGGTATCTATGCGTAGCGGGTTTGTTAGCATAATAGGCCGACCTAATGTCGGCAAAAGTACACTACTTAATAGCTTAATAAATCAAAAAATAGCAATCACATCTAACAAACCGCAAACGACAAGGAACATTATCCAAGGAATATATAATGAAGAAGGATATCAAATAGTTTTCGTTGATACTCCAGGAATTCACAAGCCAATCAATAAACTAGGTAAAATTCTAAATAAAGAAGCTCAAAGCTTGACACAAGACGTTGATGCAATACTATTTGTTGTGGACGCTAGCGAAGGTATTGGCTCTGGAGATAAAAGAATAATTGCGGACTTAAGGAGTACCGACTCTCCCGTTTTGCTCATATTAAACAAAATAGATAAAATAAGTCGTGAAGATATCATAAAAACTATTAATGAATATCGAGATTTATACGATTTTGCAGAGATTATTCCAATCTCGGCTCTAAAGAAAAACAACGTTGATGATTTGTTAGCTACCATAAAAAAGTATTTGACAGATAATATAAGATATTTTGATGATGATATAATTACTTCAAGTAGTATAAGCTTTATGGCATCTGAATTTGTAAGGGAAAAACTACTTCGTATGACAGAGCAAGAGATACCTCATAGTATTACTTGCGTAACATCTAAATTTGAAGAAAAAACAGATATTGTAAATATTACCGTAGATGTCATAGTCGATCGTGATTCTATTAAAAAAATAGTTATAGGAAAGAATGGTCAATTACTAAAAAGTGTAGGAATAGAAGCGCGTAAAGATATAGAAGCGTTATTAGGTAAGCAAGTATACTTAGAATTATATGTTAAAACATTAAAAAACTGGCGAGATAAAGAAAAGTATTTTAGCGAGCTAGGATTTAATGAAATAGAATTATAATAGCCTTATTAAGGCTATTTTTATGTTATAATAAAAATGTGATGGACCATGATAAAAAAAATAGAGGGCATAGTTTTAACTGAAACTCCATATGGCGACAATTCAAAAATAATAAATGTTCTTACTCCCAATAATGGGTTAGTAGGGATTATGTGCAAGGGGGTTAAATCTTTAAAAAGCCCTCTTCGCACAAAAACCGAGAAATTCACCCATGCCTTTTTTCACGTAGAATACAAAGAAAATAAATTATCAAAGCTAATAGATATAGACATTATTAATCTATTTAAAAATGTTCGTAATAGCTTAGAACTAATTAGCTATGCGTCCTATATTACTGAACTAACATATCAAGTATATAGACAAAACAATGATGACAATGTATACGGATTATATAAAGAAGCTTTAATAAAAATGGATAAAAACTTAAATCCAATGATATTAACCAATATTCTTGAACTAAAATACTTAGATTTTCTTGGCGTAGGTTTAAACTTAGGTGGCTGTATAAAATGTGGAGGCAAGAAAGAAATTATCACTTTAGATCCGGACGCTGGGGGATATATATGTAAGAATTGTTACGAAAATCAAAGAATAATGAGTAAAAAAACTATAATAATGCTAAGAAGATATTACTTGATAGATATGACTAGTATTACTAGTATTAACATTAATCCTGAAATAGCCGAAGAAATAAATTATTTTCTAAATAGATACTACGAAAGATATACCGGTTTATATCTTAAAAGTAAAGAATTTATAAAAGTAATTAATAGGCTTTAAAAGGAAGGGAGATAAAATGCAAGAATTAGTTATACCTAAACATGTCGCAATCATTATTGACGGCAATGGAAGATGGGCTAAAGAAAAAGGAAAAAGTCGTTTAGAAGGCCACGATGCCGGTAATGAAAATATTAAAAAAATCAGTAAATATGCTTTAGAAAAAGGAGTAAAATATCTAAGTATCTATGCTTTTTCAACTGAAAACTTTAAAAGAAATAAAGATGAAGTAAACCACCTTATGGATTTATTTATTCTAACATTCCATAAAGAAAAAGATTTTTTTATCAAGAATAATATCAAAGTTGTCTTTTCCGGACGTGATGAACCTCTTCCTAAAAGAGTAATAAAAGCTCGTGATAAATTAACAGAACTTACTAAAGATAATACTGGAGGTACTCTGAATATGTGTTTAAACTATGGCGGCCGTGCAGAAATAGTTGATGCTACTAAAAAGATAATAGAATCTGGTTTAAAACCAGAAGAAGTAACCGAAGAAGTCTTTAGTAAATATCTCTACCAAGATTTACCAGATATTGATCTAATGATTAGAACTAGTGGAGAACTAAGATTGAGTAATTTCTTATTATGGCAAAATTCTTATGCTGAATTTTACTTTCCTGAAGCTTACTTTCCTGACTTTTCTACAGAAGACTTTGATAAAGCTATCATAGAATATAATAAAAGAGATAGAAGATTTGGTAATGCTAAATAATCACTTGCATAAAAATTTTATTTATGATATAAATAACACATACAAGCGATGAAGGGCTTGGCAACCTGGAGCTATATAGAATTAAGAGATTTCGTCAAGAAATAAGTAGGATGGAACCACGGGTATAACTCGCTCCTACATATATTTCTTGGCGTTTTTTATTAGAAAGAAGGAGTAAAAATGAGCAAAGCCAAAAACATGGAAGAATTAGTGAATTATTGTAAACAATATGGGTTCATCTTCCAAGGAAGTGAGATTTATGGAGGTTTATCAAATACTTGGGATTACGGTTCTTTAGGAAGAGAACTAAAAGAGAACATTCGCCGTGCTTGGTGGAAAAAATTCATTCAAGAGAATCCTAATAACTATGGTTTAGATGCAGCAATCTTAATGAATCCCGAAACTTGGGTAGCATCAGGACATGTTACAAGTTTTAACGATCCTTTAATAGATTGTAAGAAATGTAAATCTCGTCATCGCGCCGATAAACTAATCGAAGAATTTACTGAAGGTAAAGAAACTGGTGACGGTTGGGATAATGAAAAAATTGAAAAATTCATTAAAGATAACAAAATTACTTGTCCTAAATGTGGAAGTACTGAATTTACTCCAATTCGTAAATTTAATTTATTATTTGAAACCCATATAGGTGTAACAGAAGATTCTAAATCAAAAGTCTATCTACGAGGAGAAACTGCTCAAGGTATATTTGTTAACTTTTTAAACGTTCAAAGAAGCATGCGCGCTAAAGTACCATTTGGTATAGGACAAACAGGGAAAAGCTTTAGAAATGAGATAACTCCTGGGAATTTCATATTTAGAACCAGAGAGTTTGAGCAAATGGAATTGGAATTTTTCTGTAAACCTAATACAGACTTAGAATGGTTCAGTTATTGGAAAAATTACTGCATCGACTGGCTAAAATCACTAGGTATAAAAAATGAAAATTTAAGATATAGAGATCATTCAAAAGAAGAACTATCATTCTATAGTAAAGCTACAACAGATATTGAATTCCTATTCCCAATGGGATGGGGAGAATTATGGGGTATAGCAGATCGTACAGATTATGATTTAGGAGTTCATATGGAACATTCAAAACAAGATTTAAGATATCTTGATCCTGAAACAAATGAAAAATATATACCATACGTAGTAGAACCTTCACTAGGTTTAGATAGAGCTTTATTAGCTTTCCTATCAAATGCTTATGAAGTGGAGGAGCTAGAAGGGGGAGATACTAGGGAAGTGTTACATATACATCCTTATCTTGCACCATATAAAGCGACTATATTACCATTAATAAAGAAAAAACATTCCGAAAAAGCTTTAGAATTATACACTGAATTATCAAAATACTTTATGGTAACATATGATGAGGCTGGATCTATAGGTAAAAGATATAGACGTAGTGACGCTGTTGGTACACCGTTCTCTATCACGATTGACGATAATACATTAGAAACAGGAACAGTTACCATTCGTGACAGAGATACAATGAGCCAAGTAACCATTCCTTTAGATGAAGTTAAGAACTACATTGAAGAAGAAGTCAAATTCTAAAAAAGATAAGAAAGCCATTGAATATTTATCCATAATTAGATATAATAGAAACGAAATATGAATAAGGTGGGAGGATTCAAGATGGGATTTTTAGGTGACGTATTTGGCGGAAAAAATGAAGAAATAGAAGAAACAAATGATATAGAAGAAACATTCTATAATGATAGTAAGAACGATAATAAAGGAAAAGATGCCGAAATAGATACAAACGGAGGCAAAATGATACTTTTAGAGCCTCGCGCATATTCTGAGAGTCAACAAATTGCTGATCATTTAAAAAATAGAAATAGCGTTGTTGTTAACTTGAAAAGAGTAACATCAGATCAAGCCAAAAGAATAATTGATTTCTTAAGTGGTTGTATTTATGCAATTGGCGGAACCATGAAAAAAGTTGGGGTTGGTATTTACTTATGCGCTCCAAAAAATGTTAACGTTCAGGGAAAAATAACTGAAGAAAACGCTAAAGACAAAGAAGCAAGTAAGGATTCTGAAGAAATAGAGTGGTAATAAATAATTTAGAGGTGGGTTATGGAAAAATTTACTACAACAGTATACGGTTACAATAAAAATGAAGTGAGTAAATTCGTCTCTAAAGTGACTATTGAGTATGAACGGGTGCTAAATAAGCTAAAAGCCAAAGATCAAGAATTGGCCCTTCTAAAAGAAAAATACAAAAATTATGATGGCTTAGAAAATAGTTTGAATAGAGCGTTATTTGTTGCAGAAAGTTCGTCAAGCGAAATGCGTAGAGTAGCTAAAGAAGAAGCCAGTCTTATTATTGAAGACGCCAAGAAAAATGCCTCAAGAATAATAAATGACTCTTTAGCAGAAGCTGCCAAAGTAGAAGCTGAGATGACAGCTCTGAAAAAACAAATGCAAGTTTATAAAGCTAGAATTAAAAAGACTATCGAAGAACAGCTGATCATGGTCGATGATATTGACAAAATTGAAAGTTAAGAACTAATTGTTAGTTCTTCTTTTTTATATTTATGATATAATTTAAAAAGAAGAGAACGGGTGAAAAAATGAAAAAAAAATTGAAAGTGCTTTTACTAAGCCTTATATTATTAATCCTTACGGGATGCAATAATAAATATGTTGGATATTGGTGTAAATATAACGAGACTGCTACAATAGTAATATTATTGAATGATGATATTACAGATGAACAAAGAAGCAAAATAGAAGAAAAAAGCGAATCTTTTGAAAACTTGAGTTCAACAAATTACTATAGCAAACAAGATTATCAAGAACAAATCCATGGTGAGGGAGAGATCTATGCTAGTTATATTTTTTCCTTTTCTTCTCACGACTCTGTTGGAACATATATAGACGAACTTAAAAGTATGCCTGGTGTAAAAAGTGCAGAACAAAATAGCGCCAAGAATAACATGTCATTATACGAATTAAAATCTAATGGAACTTACACTTACACAGATAGTGATGAGGCATCAAAAGAAGACGTTATAAAAGGAAAATACAAGATAGAGAAAGGGATAATAAGACTAATTCCTGATAAAGATAAAAGCAAAGCTAAACTTTTATATACCAAAAACGAACGCTTGTGTGAAGACACGGATTGTAACCGAGTTTATTCTCACGGGAAAGATAATTGTTCTAGTTTGATTGACTAGAACCTTTTTTATAGAAGAGGAATAATATATAATAAATTTAACAGGGTGATACCATGAATAAACTACTAAAACCAAGCTATTATTATAAAGATATATATAGCATTAATTATCAAAAACTTAAAAAGAATAATATTAAATATATTTTACTAGACATCGATAATACAATCGGCGATTCCAAAGATAGAGTCCCCAAC
>CADCFX010000009.1 GCA_902800945.1 uncultured Erysipelotrichaceae bacterium
AATTATATTTGCAGTAATTGTTGCAATATATACTGCACTAGTCGCAATAATTCCTATAACTAGAGATACATCTTTTAGGGACATATCCGCCACTTTAGAATGGTGGATATTATTCGGGACAATAATTATATATAATAGTAAATCTAATTTAGATTCAGCATTAAAATGTTTTGTATTCTTTTTAATTAGTCAACCATTAATATATTTACTCCAGGTGCCATTTAGTTGGCAAGGATGGGGGCTATTCTCGTACTACAAATATTGGTTTGTCATCACACTATGCACAATACCAATGGGATATTTGGGTTATTACATAAAAAAAGACAACATCCTCAGCGTGATAATTTTACTGCCTATGTTAATCTTGTTATCATATATCGGAATTGGATTCTTCAAAAGCGCTATTGAAACCTTCCCGCATCATTTGCTCTCGGGCTTATTCTGCTTCGCAGCAATAGCAATAATTATAATAGGTATGCTGAACAAAAAGTCGAACAGATTAGCCGCTGCGATCATAACAGCATTATTTACAATCGCCTATGTACTAATTAGTAACGGTATCCTATTTGGTTGGTATAAAGAATATGAAGCGTACGATGATTTAAAAAAATATAATATAACCCTAACAGATGAATATTATATATCCGGTTTTATCAGTACTGAGCAAGGATCAGCAGAAATTACAAAACAAGACGGAAAATACAAATTGAAACTAACCGGTATTAAAAAAGCGACCTATAAATTCGGTCTTTCTAATGGCAACGATAAAAACATTAGGTTTATATATTATTTTGATGAAGACGGAAAAATCGTTTTGAAAAAGGATAAACAGAACCAAAAAGAATAGTAATATTCTTTTTTTGTTGAAATAAACTAAAATATCAAGCAAACTAAACCGAAATAATAGTCAAAATAAAATCTTCTCGTGATATAATATAATTAGATAATAAGAAAAGCATAAAAGATAGGATGATAAACAAATGGATGCCACTATAAACGTAGAAGAACTAACAATATTAAGAGACACAATAATAAACCAACTTAATCACGAAAAAATAGAATATGAGAATACAAACGAAAAGGAAACAAAAGAACTAATAGAGAAGGAACTAGTGGATATTACAAAAGAACTACAAAAAGTAGAAGGGTTAATAGAAATATATACCAAAGAAACAGAAGGAAAAGAATATATAGTCGCCGAACTCGAAAAACTATACATTTTGAATATAATCAATATGGATAAAGACGAATATGAAAAACTGGGTGAAGAAAAAAGATTTGAAATATTCGACGGGTTATTTCCGAATGAATGGGTATTAAGTAACGAAATAGCTGAAAAAGAAAAAATCCTATTAGATGCGATAGTAAATAACAAAACTTTAATGCCTAAAGAGTCTTAAAATAGAAAGCTAGTGGTAGAAAATGAGTTACACAGATATAATCGCCAATAATATAAAAAAGATTAGCACAATCCTAGAAACAGCTAAACAAAAAAAGAAAAAATATGAAATCGTAAAAATAATGTACCATAACGGAGTGAACGATATAACAGAAGAGGAAGCAGTGCGTATATATGAAGAGATGGCAAAATTAGGAGTACCTATACATTTGATGGATAACATTGATGTTCTAACGCTATATAGAAGTGCCAAAAGAATAAAAGACTACGAATTATATAGAGCTATGGCCGATTATGCCAATAAGCCAGTAATAAACGAGTTGGAAAGCTGCTTCCCAACCTTTAAAACCGAATACGGCTGGAGGCTTAGTCTACTAGTAAAAAAAGGGAAAACACTAGATGAAGCAATCAGAATTTTTGATAAAATAATAAAAAAAGAGATGAACAAAAAGAAACTATCTGAAGTTGGAGCTGTAGCAAATCTATTATTTCTATTTAATGATATAGCTGCCAAAGAATTCGCGGAAGCATATGCGGAGGGTAGTTATAACGAAAATGATTTTTATCGAAGTATTATTACACATATAAATGAATCAAGCGACTATAAAAAGAAAACAATTCATGATATTAAGATTATATCCACCACGCAAGAAGGCTTGGACAGGCTAGAAGCCTTAATCGAGAGAATTTATTCAAAAGCAGACAAGAGCTATCTAGAAACGATTTCAAAGCAAGCAAGAATGCACATGCTTATTATTACAGATTTTTCACTAACAATTAATAAAAACGCTCACCAAAGTGGCTACTATGGGTGTATATGTTTAAGTAAAAAAAGCACAAAAGAAGAAGAGGAAGCGACTTTTTATCACGAGATAACACATTTCTTAGACCTGGCTTCAGCTAGATACTATGATAGGAGGAGTTCGTCTGAGGACTATTACTCTGAAATAAATCCAGAAGTAAAAAGAATACTACAACTTCTTGAAGATAGAGTACTCGCAACCGAAAGGGGACGCAGTATTGCCTGGCACAATAAGAAAAACAGGGAAGCATATATTAATAACCCCGTAATTCAGCAAAGATGGATGTTGCAAATAAAAACAGAAAATCCTGGAGCTAGCGAAGAGGTGCTTAAAACCCTGCTTGAACAAAAAAAAGCATACGAAAGAAAAAGATATAAAATGCTATCAAATGCTATTTCAGATATAATGGATAATATAACAAAAGGAGATGTATATGTACATGGCGGTGCCGGCCACGGCTCTAGTTATTATTCAGATGAAAAAAACAGGCTAAGAGAATTAATGGGCGTAATTGGTGAGTTATATAATATCGGTGCTTTAGATATACTATACTACGAGTTTGGTGAGGAATTAACAAAAGAGCTAATAAAAATGTACGAAGATCTTATCAATGCTGAGCAAATAACCAATGAGAAAATAAGAAAAGCAGGGGGAGTTATAAATCTTTTATATGGTGGGCAAACAAATGGTTCCACAGAAAAGGCAATGTAAAAGAACACTATAAATATCTAGATATTGTGTTATAATTCATACAGAAGTTGGTGATAATTATGAAAAATGAAAGTATTACATCAAGAGATGTAGATTTTGCAAAATGGTATACGGACGTAGTAAGAGCAGCAAAACTAGCCGATTATACTTCAGTCAAAGGTTGTATTGCGATTGAACCCAATGGTTATGCAATTTGGGAAAAAATCCAATCCATTCTAGACGCTAAATTTAAAGAGCTAGGGCACGTTAATATGCAACTCCCTCTTTTAATACCAGAAAGTTTATTTAACAAAGAAAAAGAACTAATAGAAGGTTTTGCTCCAGAGCTAATTTGGACAACAGAAGTGGGTTCTAAAAAATTAGAAGAGAGAATGGCAATTAGGTCGACATCCGAAACATTATTCTGCGATTACTATAAGAAACATATTAAATCATACAAAGATTTGCCGAAGTTATATAACCAATGGTGCAATGTCTTTAGATATGAAAAAGAAACAAGGCCTTTCCTAAGAAGTAGAGAATTCTTGTGGCAAGAGGGGCATACAGTTCATGCAACAGCTGCAGAGGCTGAGCAAGAAACAAAAAGAATGATGGACGTATATGTTTGGTTTAACCACGAAATATTGGCTATACCATCTATATCTGGAAAGAAAACCGAAAAAGAAAAATTTGCTGGTGCAGAATACACTTTAACTTGTGAAGATTTGATGTATAATGGTGTTTGCTTACAAGATGGTACATCGCATTACTTCGGCCAAAAGTTTAGCAAGGCATACGATGTAAAATTCACCAACAAAGAAAACAAAGACGAATATGCTTATTATACAACATGGGGTAAAACAACAAGAATGATAGCAGCCATTATAATGGTTCACGCTGATGACTTTGGATTGGTTCTCCCTCCAAGAATAGCACCTAGACAAGTAGTTATAATTCCTATTGGCAAAGATGACAAAGTTAATGAATTAACCAATAGTTTTAACAAAGAGTTAAATGATAATAATATTATAAGTTATATTGATGATACAGATAAATCGCCAGGATTTAAATTCGCAGAAGCAGAAGTAAATGGTATACCTATTAGAATAGAAGTTGGAGCTAGAGATCTAGCTGATGGCAATGTAACGATTGTTAGGCGTGATACAAGAGAGAAGATTGTTATAAAAGTAAGCGAGCTAACAGTTGAATATATAACTAAACTATTAGAAACTATTCAAAAAGACATGTACGATAGAGCACTAGAAAGGCAAAAAAAACATACTTATGAAGTCCACAATCTAGAAGAAATGGAAAAAAATCTTAATACTCATCCAGGTTTCATTCATGCTATGTGGTGTGGTGACGAAGCCTGTGAATTACGCATTAAAGAAATCAAAGGCTGTAAATCGAGATGTATCTTAGAAGATGGTGAAAAAATTGATACCAAATGCGTCTGCTGCGGTAAAAAAGCCAAACACCACGTTGTCTGGGGAATACAATATTAAAAAATAGAATGTATCAAAGCTTGGTTTTTGAGCGAAGAAAAAGTTGAAAAAATGACTAAATCAACTTTTATAGTAAATGGAAAGACTCTGGAAATAAAACCATTAACTACAACAGAGGGAACCTAGACATAATAACAACCAATAATTATTTACTAAATATTGATTTTAATTTCGATATAACCGAATTAAAAGAAGGTTCAAGAGAAAACATTTCGGGAAAAATATATAAAGATCAAAACTTTAGCACCGATAAATATAGTTATGTAATATATATTGGGCAAGACATATATTTAACTAAAAATAATAATAGATACTTTTTAGAAATCAATCTACCAAAAGTGGATATATTAATACCACCCTTTGATAAAAGCAAGAACAAAAGATTAGAAGAAGATAAATATAGTAGTGAAATAAAACAATTAGAAGTTAAAGTATATTTTAGTCCTTTTTTCGATATAATATAATTAGGAGGTTCGAAATGATTCTAAATATTAGCGGAAGAACAGATATCGTCGCTTTCTATTCTGATTGGTTAATAAATAGATTAGAGGCAGGATATATCGATGTTAGAAATCCCTTCAATCAACAAATGGTGAGCAGAATAATGATTGAAGATGTTGATTTATTATTTTTCTGTACCAAAAACCCCAAGCCAATTTTAGACAAGCTAAAATCTATTAAAAAGAAAGTGTATTTTCATGTAACTTTAACACCATATAAGGAGGATATAGAACCATGCCTACCGCCCAAAAAAGAAATTATAAAAACCATCAAAAAACTATCAGAAATAATAGGTAAAGAAAACCTAGTTATAAGGTACGATCCAGTATTTATAAATAATGAATATACATTAGAATACCATGTTAAAGCTTTCGATAAATTATGTAATCTATTAGATGGCTATATAAATAGAATACTTATCTCTTTTATTGACAACTATAAAAACGTTCGAAAAAATTATAACATTTTACAATATAAAGAATTAAAAGAAGCAGACTATAAAACTATCGGGTTATCATTTAGTGAAAGTGCTAGAAAGCACAATATCGAAGTTCATACTTGCGCCGAAGAAAATAATCTAATTGAATATGGGTTTATTAAAGATGAATGCATGTCTAAAGAATTAGCTTTCAAACTAACCGGTAAGACTTTCAAAAAATGGAAAGCTAGAAAAAATGTCCCTTGCGAGTGCATAGAGATGGTTGATGTCGGCGTTTATAATTCTTGTAAGCATTTTTGTAAGTATTGCTATGCAAACTTCGACGAAAAAAAAGTAAAAGAGAATTATTCAAATCACAATCCTAATTCTTCTCTCTTAATAGGGGAACTTAAAGAAGATGATATTATAAAAATTAGAAAATAACTAGGACTAGTAATCTAGTCTTTTTAATTTAAAATCTCCTGTGCTATAATTTATCGTAGGAGTGATAGTAATGAATAAAGAATTAAATTATGTTGATCTATCAAAGAAATCTAAAGAAGAAATAATGGCCCTTTTCAAAACCAATGAAAATGGTTTGAATAAAGAAGTTGCCGACCAAAGATTAGTAGAATATGGCGAAAATATAGCAACTAACAGAAAAAAGAAAACACCATTCTTCTTTTTGGTAGAAAGTTTTAAAGATAAGTTTGTTTTAATTCTTCTTTTACTAGCTGTAATTGATTATATAACAGATGATAAAATCGGGGCCTTTATTATCTTAGGAATAACTCTGATAAGTGTCATAATTAGATTTTCCCAAGACTATTCTACTTATAGGTTTAATGAGAAACTCCAGGAACAAATAAGAATCTTTACAGATGTCATAAGCAATGGTAAACAAAAAGAAATAAGACAAGAAAAAGTAGTATATGGCGATATCATTACACTTAGCGCCGGTAGTGTAATACCAGCTGATTTATATCTTTTTGAAAGTAAAGACCTATTTATTAATCAATCATCCTTTACCGGCGAAAGTGAATCAGTCGAAAAAATAGCCAAGATAAATAACAATAAAACTGACCCAATTGAAATAGATAATATCTGTTTGATGGGATGTAATGTCATAAGTGGCCAAGGTAGAGGAGTGGTAATTAAAACCGGTCTCGACACCTTTATCGGTAGCATGAACAAGAAAAAAGAAGTAGTAAAAGAAGAAACTACTTTTGATAAAGGAATGAATCATATTACAGGTTTATTAATACGTTGCATGATCATAATCTGCATTTTAGTATTTATAATTTATGGCATGATAAGAAATAATGTAAACGATGCTTTACTTTTTGCTCTATCCGTAGCAGTTGGTATAACCCCTAGCATGCTACCAATGATCGTTAATGTTAATCTTACTAAAGGGAGTAAAGTTTTGGCTAAGAAGAATACTTTAGTCAAAAGCATTAAATCTATCCAAAATTTAGGCTCAATGGATACGTTATGTACCGACAAAACAGGCACCTTGACCAAAAACAACATCGAATTGCAGAAATATATTAACGTCGAAGGAGAAGACGATGAATACGTCTTAAAATGTGCCTATATCAATAGTTATCTAAGTACTGGTTATAAAAACATCGTTGACAAAGCTATAATCCAATATGCGAAAAGTCACAATGTTGATATAAGCGATTATAAAAAAATAGATGAAATACCTTTCGATTACATGCGCAAAAGAGCATCAATAGTTGTTAAGAATAATAAGAATGAATCAGTAATAGTTAAAGGAGCTCTAGAAGAGATAGTAAAAGTATGTGATATGGCTTTAATAAATGGCCAAGAGGTACCAATTAACAAAAAGATAATCGCAAGCGTTAATGAAAAAGCAGAAGAAATGGCTAAAGAAGGAATGCAAGTTATTGCTCTTTGTGTTAAACACGAATATGAAGGCGTTGGCATCTTTGATGAAGAAGATGAAAAAGATTTAACCTTAATAGGTCTAATTGCTTTCTTAGACCCTCCCAAACCTTCAGCAGAGGTAACAATTAAAAAACTAAAAGAATATGGAGTAGATATAAAAATTCTTACTGGAGATAATGCCTTTGCTACTCAAAATATTTGTAATGCCGTGGGAATTAAAAGCAGAATAGTAACGGGTAAAGAAATTGACGAACTATCCGATTATGAACTAAGCAAACTGGTAGAAGAGGTAGACATCTTTGCTAGAATGAATCCTATACAAAAAGAAAGAGTAGTTACAATATTGAGGAAGAATGGACACTCTGTTGGTTATATGGGCGATGGCGTAAATGATGCCCCAGCTTTAAGAAGTTCTGATGTTGGTATAAGTGTAGATGGCGGTACTGATATAGCTAAAGAATCAAGTGATATTATCCTTTTAGAACAAAACTTGGAAGTAATTCATAACGGGGTAATTGAAGGAAGAACAGTTTATGGTAATATTCTTAAATATATGAAGTTAGCTTTGAGCCAAGATTTTGGAGATGTCTTTAGTATCTTAATAGCCAGTATCTTTATACCTTTCTTACCATTGCTTCCTATTCAAATGTTAATCCAAGATTTCATTGTTGAATTATCGCAAATTGGTATTCCCTATGACAATGTAGATCTAGACTTTATTAAAAAAGTCAGAAAATGGGATATTAAATCCTTAGGTCGATTTATGGTTATCTTTGGTGTTATATCGTCCATTACCGACGTTGTCGCCTTTATTGTATTCTGGTATATATTAAAATATAATTCTATCGACTTACAAGCCTTTTTCCAAACAGCGTGGTTCATAGAATGTATTGTTTCAGAAACTTTAATGATTTATTACATTAGAACTAATAATATGGCTAAATCAAAACCTAGTAATACATTAATAATCTTGTCCGCTTTAACTATTATAGCTACTATCCTAGTGCCTATAATACTAAGCTTTACCGGCGGCTTTAACTTTGTAATACTTCCCCCAATCTATTACTTATACTTATTAGGATTTGTGCTTCTATACGGCATTATTGCTCAAATGGTCAAGAAAATATATATAAAAAAATATGGAGAATGGTTATAAAAGACTAGGTATCTAGTCTTTTATTTTGCTATAATTAAGAAGAGGTGTGTTATGAAAAAGAAATTATTGATAATTATATTATTATCAGTAACTATTTTTATTATTGCTGGTTGTAATAATAAGGAAACTAAAAATAATAAGAATAGAGAAGAAAATAAAACAAAGAGCAATACTGCAGTTATATATTTTTCAGCTACTGGTACAACAAAAAGCATTGCTGAAAAAATAGCAAAAGAATCTAATAGTGATATTATCGAAATAATTCCAAAAGAAAAATATACTAGTTCAGATTTAAACTACAATAGTGACTGTCGAGCTAATAGAGAACAAAACGATAGCAAATCTAGACCCGAAATAAAAAATAATATAAACGTAGACAAATACGATACAATCTATTTAGGTTATCCAATCTGGTGGGGGACAAATCCTAAAATAATTCTTACATTTTTAGACACCTATGATTTAGGCAGTAAAACAATAATTCCATTCTGTACATCTGGAAGCAGCGGAATTGAAAAGAGTGTGAAAGATTTAAGAGATTACAAACCAGATTTAAACATAAAAGACGGCAAAAGATTTGTAGCGAACACTCCAAATCAATACATAGAAGAATTTATAGAAGAAAACAATATAAAAGAGGTAGTAAGTTCAATGAAAGTAATAATAAATGATAAAGAATATACACTAAATTTAGAAAGCAATTTAGCTGCTCAAAAACTAGTAGAATTAGCACCCCTAGAAATAACAATGGCCGAGTTGAATGGTAATGAAAAATACAAATACCTAAACACAGCATTTCCAGTTAAACAAACAAAACCAGGCAAAATTGAAAAAGGAGATGTAATGCTATATGAAAATGGTTGTATAGTAATCTTCTACAAATCATTCAATACATCATTATCTTATACTAAAATAGGGCATATTGATGATCTCCCAGATTTAGGGGATAAAGACGTCGTCGTTAAATTTAGAAGGGATAAATAACAAAGATGGAATATAAAAATATGGCCGGGCAATTCGGGCATAATTACCCCAAACAAAGATTGATTGCCAGAATGCGCTCGAGGCATAATTAAAATGGACAACGGAGGGTATTTGATGCTAAATGGTGGATGGACAACCTTCGCTAATTCTGCCCCATCGATGGTCAGACAATTCGACAGATTATATAATAGGAAAATGGATTTAACAACATTTACACCAGACAAAGAAAAGGACGGAATTGAAAAAACAATAAAATATCCATTATAAAACCAAACAGATTAATATCGAGGGGGGGGAAATCTCAATGACCAAACTATCAAATGTTCTTACAATGTTACAAATATTACAAAACAAAAGAAAATATAGTATAAAAGAGCTTGCCGAAAAACTAGAAGTATCTCCTAGAATGGTAAGAAAATATAAAGATGAATTAGAATATGCTGGTATATATATTGACACAATATATGGCCCATATGGTGGCTACGTATTAAATCAAGAAATAAAAATACCAAATACTTTTATAAAACCAGAAAGTATCAAGCCCACTAACAGAGAATACTATAACATTTTGAGCAAATGTATAAATAAACACAAAAAATGCTACATAGAATATTATTCTAAAGAGCATGAAGAAATAACAAAAAGAATTATAAGACCATATAATTTGCTAGTACTTGGCGGTGAATGGGGTGTAGCTGCATATTGTGAAAAAAAGCAAGAAATTAGACACTTTTATCTAAACAGAATAGATGCAATCAAAGAACTAGAAGAAAACTATTAAAGAGAGTACTCACAAACAAAAAAGGAGAAAATATGACCAAATTCGATTTTCGCAAAACAAAATTAATTATACTAGATATTGACAACACAATAACGGCCTCAGACGGCGAAATAACAAAAGAAACCATAGAAACAATAAGAAAAGTAATCAACAAACACATTTCTGTCGTATTATGTACCGGCAGAGCCGCCAATTATACAATGGAAAAAAGTATAATATGCAACTCAAGCCCAATCATAATATCTGATAATGGTGCAATAATATATAACTATAAATCTAAAATATGTATGTTTTCGAGCCCATTTCCAAACGACACACTAAATAAAATAGCAATAATCTGTAACAACAACAAAATAGATTGCGTATTTAACACCATAAACGGAAGGTATAGGTTCTATAATAACAAGGATAATAATTATATAAGAGACATAAAACTAATTAATAACCCTAATGAAATCAAAGAAGAAGTAACCCAAATAGTAATTAATAGTCAAACCCAAAGTAATCTAATAAAATCAATCGAAGAAATATTAGCACTAGGGAATATAGAGCAGACTAATACTAACATAAACGCCCAAAAAGAGAATGGTTATTATTTCTGCGATTTTAACATTGAAGGAGTGTCAAAAGGGAGAGCAATAAAAGAATTAATGTCAAAACTAAAAATTAAAGAAGAAGAGACAATATGTTTTGGCGATTCTATGAATGACCATTCGATGATAGAGGCTAGCAAATATTTTGTCGCCTTAAAAAATGCCGACAAAGAATTAAAAACAATCGCATTCATGATTACCGAATATGACAATAACGAATCTGGTGTAGCAAAATTCATTCAGAAATACATTATTTAAAATAACAAACATTAGATATTTGTATTCAAGAATATAAAAAATGATACATTTGGCTACTTGAAAGAACAATTGGTTTTGGTAAAATATAATAAATATCATTAGGGAAGAGGAATGCATAATGAATATATATGACTTAAAAGTAAGAAAAAGAGACGGGGAAGAACTTGATTTATCAACATTAAAGGAAAAGTCACGTTAGTTGTAAATACAGCAACAGGCTGCGGTTTTACCCCTCAATACGAAGCGATAGAAAAACTATACGAAAAATATCATGATCAAGGTTTAGAAATTTTAGATTTTCCATGCAACCAGTTTGGGCATCAAGCACCTGGGGACAACGACGAAATCCACCAATTTTGTATAGCTAAGTATAACACCCAGTTTGATCAATTGGCCAAAATAGAAGTAAATGGTGAAAACGAAAGCCCAGTATATGCAATTTTAAAAGAACAACAACCTAAAGAAGAAATAAAAGGTCTAAAAAATAAAATGGCTATGAAAGCAATTCAAAAAATAAGTACAACATGTAAAAAAGATGGAGACATAGTTTGGAACTTTACAAAATTTCTTGTTAATAAAGAAGGAAATGCTATTAAGAGATATGATCCAACTTTTAATCCCAGCGATATTGAAAACGATATAAAAGAGCTATTATAAATACATTATAAAAAATGGTTGAATTAGAGCAGAACCCAAAACTGCTCTTTTTATGTTATAATAATGTTAGGTGAAAAACATGAGAGATATTTTAGTCAATAATTTCCTTCAAATATCTAAAATTCCTAGAGGATCTGGCAATGAAAAAGGCATTTCCGACTATTTTGTACAAATAGCAAAAAAGCATGGCTTATACTACTATCAAGACGAAAACTATAACGTTTTAATTAAAAAGCCCGGCAGCATCAAAGGGGAGCCAATCGCATTTCAAGCACATTTGGACATGGTGTGCGCTAAAAAAGAAGATAGTAAACACGATTTCACAAAAGATGGCATAGATGTTATTATTGATGGTAACAAAGTATACGCAAAAGACACAACTTTAGGGGCTGATCAAGGTGTGGGGCTTTCACTAATGCTCGCTCTTATCGAAGACAAAGACATAAAACTTCCAGATCTAGAGTTTTTGTTTACAGTAGAAGAAGAAACAACATATAAGGGAGCTATTACTTTTCCTTACAGTAAAGTAACTAGTAAAAAAATGATAAACCTCGACTATTGTTTAGATGATGCTATCGTAATTGGATCGGCTGGAGACGAAGTCAACGAATATATTTATGAAGGGACAATTGAAGAGAATGAACTACCTTCTTACAAAATAACCATAGACGGGATTCCTGGAGGAAACTCAGGCGAAAAAATAGAAGAATCCGCTAATAACGCAATTACAATCATGGCCAAAATGTTAGAAGACAAAGGCATATACATATCCAGTATAAATGGTGGCACATACGAAAATGATATAGCTACAAGCTGCGAAGCTATAATAAAGAGCGCCCAAGATATAAATGAACTATTTAGCAAATATAGTTGTAAAATCGAAGAGACAGAGTATAAAAAATCATTTTCCAAAGATGATTCCAATAAAATCATTAAAGGAATATTAAAACTAAAAAATGGTTATATAACAAAGACTTCATCAGGAAACACAGGGATAATTAAAACAAAAGATAATCTCATTACAATAACTCATTTATATAGAAGCAGCGAAAAAGAAGAATTGGAAAACTTTTCTAAAAACAAAGAAATCGGCAATAATTATAAAACAAATATGTTGTATAAAGACAGCATATGGAAGCTAAACGATGATTCAAAACTGTTTCAAATATACAAAGAAACATATCATGATTTGTTCAACGAAAAGCCAAAAGAAATAACAGCCCAGGGAGGCTTAGAAATAGCCTCGATTCAAAAAAGGATACCGGGTCTTGATATTATCTCTCTTGGTGCAAACATGGAAAACATACACACTGTTGAGGAAATAACATACATTGATTCCTGGGAAAAGATATATAGCATATTGCTTGAAATTATAAGCAGAATATTATAAAAGAGTAGAATTTAATAATAAGTTCAAGAAAATATATGCTTTTGTAGACAATTATTTACAAGAAAGCATAAAAAAAGATAATATAAGTCAATAAAAGGAGGTAAAAAATGCTAATAGTTTCCAAAAAAGAAAACGAAGTATTGAAATCCATCAAATACCTACTAGCTCAAGAAAGGCTGGACTATCATACTTCTCCAAATTATAAAAGCAACAAACAAGATATTGTGATAATTATAAGTAGTGACCCCAAAGATATACCACGTCAAAGTAACGGAAGAGTAATGTTCATTACAGATAAACCGGTTAATATTAAAAACTGCCCGTACAAATGTAATGCTATAATTAGTAAACTAGTAAATGATAATAAAAAATATACTAGCGCTCAAGAAGAGTATTTATTTCGTGAAGGAATCTATAGCATAATTAATGAAATAATTCTCGATTTTATTAGTGGTAAAACTCTCGACAAAATAATATATGATACGAGTAGTTGCAAATTACAACCAAATAACTGGGTGTTTGGTTTTGACTCTAGCGCTGAAACGTACGCCTGGCTTTCAAAGAAAAACAAAATTTTCGACAAAGAAAGAAAAGCCATAGAAACAGCAAGTGACGTTATATATAACGATAGTGACAAAGAAATTAATTACTTATCGGAATACATTTCCTTAATTGAGAGAGGAATGAAGACAAAAATAATTTTTGCAGGAACAGAAAAAGATTTAGAAATAAAAAGGAAAAACTGGTTTTTTGATATTTTACTGAAAAAAGCTGGAGACAATGTCAAAGTATATTTCTGCGATGTGAAAAAACTTGAAGAAAAAGAACCGAAACTACTAAAAATAATAGGAGACGGTATCGTAATATATGATGATTGTGTATATAAAGACGACTTCTCCTCTGGCTTTTGTTTTGGATGCATAGATTGCAAAAAAGAATCAATAAAAAAATATAATGATATGTATGATTATCTGTTAGATAAGCACTGCATTTTAGTAAGTGGGAAGTGATACCATGCAAGAATTTAAAGATAAAGTTGTTCTAGTAACAGGTTCTTCTCGAGGGATAGGAAGGAGCACCGCTATCGCTTTTGCCAAAGAAGGAGCAAATGTAATTATTAATTATAAAAGTAACGATATCGATGCTAGCATCGCATATGATGTAGTCTCTTCATACGGAAACAAATGCCTGTGTATAAAAGCTGATGTTAGCAACGAAAAGGCCGTTATAGGAATGTTAGATACGATTATAAAAGAGTATGGTAAAATCGACATCTTAGTAAACAATGCTGGAATTGCTCTAGATGCAGAATTTGAAGATAAAACGACGAGCATTTGGAAGAAAACCTTAAGCACAAATGTGTTAGGCCCTTTCTTGACCTCGAAGTATATTGGTAAAATAATGATGGAACAAAAATATGGGAAAATAATAAACATTTCCTCAACTAATGGCATTAATACAACCTACCCTTACAGTGTTGATTATGACGCGTCTAAAGCGGCGCTTATAAACTTAACAAAAAATTTAGCAATTCAATTCGCCCCCTATGTAAACGTAAATTCCGTAGCTCCCGGATGGGTAGATACTCCAATGAATGCGGAATTATCAAAGTCTTATCTAAGAGAAGAAAAAGAAAAAATCTTGTTAAAAAGATTTGCTGAACCAGAAGAAATAGCAAATGTTGTATTATTTCTCGCAAGCGATAAATCAAAATACATTACTAGCGAAATAATAACTGTTAGTGGTGGTTTATAGAATAAAAAATATCTTATTACATAAGATATTTTTATTTACAGTATTAATAAAATAACAAGCACTATTTAATTACAAGCTGATTACCGGGATTTTTATCAGTTTTATTTTGTGCAACCTCAAAAGACCTAAGGAGTTCTCTCGTCTCACCTTCGATTGGTATGTAATCCAGCCTTTTAAAACCGCGCCCCAACCAAGTGTTTATCGGGAATCCTTTTCCGTCATCGTAAGTAATTCCTTCAATAATATTAATTCCATTCATAAGAGCCCAGCAAACCATTGCCCCAAGCAAAGAAGAGCCAATCCCTAACTTTTGATACTCGGGTTTAACAAATATCTCTCCATCAAATAAATGTCCGCCACCATAAAAACATTTAAGTCGACATCCGAAGAAACCTAAAGGAATCAGTTCTTCTTTTTCGTTATATCCGATAGCTACAAGGAAATATTTGCCTCTAGACTTATCAGCGGCATCATCAGCTCTCATCCTATATTGGAAAAAATCGGATCCACAAAGATCAAAATTCACCGGATCGCAAGCATTATACCATAAATTGCACATCATTTCAGTAGCTTGTCTTGGAGTCCAAGGCTCACCTAATTTCGCATAATACTCGCTATAGGAATCGGCAAAGCTAGGTATAAAGCTAGAAGCAAAAGAGCCATAGGCCACAGAACTGCTTTCTCCGCCACATACGAAAGTAATTGGAACAGGCGGAATAAACAGCTTCGAATCATTTTCTAATGTAACACATCTAGTTTCCCCGAAACCAACGCAAGAAGCAGCTTTGCCAAAAGGGAAAAGATGAAGATGTTTAGAAATTATCTCATAATCTCTAGCCGAAGGAGCATGTTTAAAAGACGAGCAATAATAAAAACGGTAAAAATTGTTTTGACCAGTGTTATTATCTGACATAAAAATCACCTCTTTCGCAAGATGATAAGGCAAAAGCATTCATATTGTCAAGTTTTAAAATCAAAACATTCAATACATTAAATACTGGCAATCGCATAAAGAATAAACTTTTATGATGTGACATAAATAATTCCTATAAATATACTAAACTATTTTTAAGGAAGTGTAAAAATGAAAGAAATAGAAGTAGAAGTAGCGTTTGATAATTCAAAAGAAGAAGTAATAAGAATCTTATCAAAATATGAATATATTGGTGAAAAAGAAATATATGATACTTATTATTACGATCCCCAAAGACCAAATTTAAAACCAGAGGAAGACCTAAGGCTTAATGAAACATTTAGAGTTAGAAAAACAGACTCATCTAGTTATATAACATATAAAAAGCAGCATTTTAAAGGAAAACTATGGATTTATTCCGATGAATACGAAACTAGTATTGGCGATGCAGACACAATAAAAAAAGTAATATCGTTGCTTGGGCTAAAACCACTAATAGAGGTTCATAACAAAAGGAAGATATACAAACATAAAAACTTTGAAATAGAATTGGAGGAAATAGATGGTTTAGGTCTATTTATAGAAGTAGAAAAAATGAGTAGAAGCGACAACGAAATGAGAGAAAAAGAAAAAATAAGAGAATTCATAAGAGGTTTAGAACTAAAAAATGTAAGAGAACTTAACATAGGTAAAAATCAGTATCTACTAAGTAAAAAAATGGGTAAAAAAATTAATCTATATAACGATACTAAATACTAATTACTATAAATATAAATATGCAGAAGAAAAACTAGACTAATAGTCTAGTTGTATTATATAATTACCTACGAGGCGAAAAAAAGTATGGTATCAATCGATAATAAAGTTAAAAATATTATTATCCATAGAATAAAAGAAATTCTTGGTAAAGAAAACGTTTTAAGTATAGTTCTTTATGGAAGTAGAGTAACAGGATGTAACCATCCAAATTCAGATTACGATGTATACGTAATAACCCAAAATAACGAAAAATATTTTGGTAGAGTTACAGATCCCGAACTAGTAATAGATTATCATACAGAAAACATCACCAATATAAATTCGCTCTCGGTAGAAGATGTTATAAGAAATCGCGATAGAACCATGTTTTCAATCCTAACTAGCGGAATAGTCATATATGCCCAGCCAGAAGCAATGAGTTTGGAACTATTAAGTGAAAATATAATCTGTTCCTCTCTCAGCAATCCAACAAAAAGAAGAGACCCAAAAAGCAGCACTAATTCCAAATATAATTGCCTAAGATGGCTAGATTTCTATAGAACTATAGAATCTAACGAGCCTGGCCTTAAAGCATGCTCTTATTATAACTTAATAGAAGCAATAAGAAGGTATGATTCTGATAAAAATAGCTATGACTTAATCCCAACTTTTAAGTTTTTTGATCTAATGAATAATGTCCAAAAGAGAAAAAACTATGGAATAAGCCGGATTCCAAGCTCACAATATGTAAGTAACTTAGCCAACGCAATAAAAAACAAAGACATTAGAGAACCTTATTTCAGTGGTATTTTAGATATATATGAAGAACCAGAAGAAAAACTGCAACAAACTAGTACAGACGATGAAATAAAACAAAAAATAGTTATAATTAAAAACAGTATAGAAAGAGTGAGGACTGTACGAAACCAATACTATTATACTTTTTATTATTATGTACTATTAGAGAAAATTAGACATTTGTACTCATTGGTTGGAAATGTAGAAGCAGACAGTCTAGAAGAATTTATAAATAAAAATGCCCCTATCAGAGATCTCATAACAAATAGCGTTATAACCCCAGAATTGGCTAGCCTTGAAGAAATACTGTTTAGAATCAATCAGAAACATAAAATAGATTTTGATAATTATCAAATCCGAATAAAAAGGGCGAGATAAAAAAGACTAAGAGTTCACTCTTGGTCTTTTTTTAATAATAGTTTTAACAACGATGTTTCATGAGGGATGCTAAAGCCAGAACCGATAAAATATACAAATCCAAGTATAATAAAAGAATAAGTGAAAAAAAGAGATATTTGTGCAATAATAAAGAAAAGGAGGAATTTAATGAAATATCTATTTGTAGTTGCTCATCCTGATGATGAGATATTAGGGGCTGGCGGCATGATCTATAGCCTAATAAAGAAAGGAAACGAAGTATATATTTGTTTTATGTGTTCAAAAGCGGAAGCAAGGAGCAACATTAAAGGAGAAACTAGCATCAGAGACCAAGCAGTAAAAAGCTTATCTGTAATGGGAGTAGAAGAAAAATGCCTAATATTTGGCGATTTTCCCAATATAAAAATGAATACAGTAGACCACTTGGAAATGGTAAAATTTATTGAAAACTCCATACGCTTATCAAAGCCAGACATTGTTATAACACACTATAATAATGATTTAAACGACGACCACAAAATCACCAGCGAATGCTGTGACGAAGCAATAAGGCTATTTCAAAGAAACGGCAAAGACAAAGAGATAAAAAAATATATGTATATGGAAGTCTTGTCATCAACAGATTGGGCGACCAAAGAAGCAATCTCGCCAAATTATTACTACGAGATAAATAAAGCTGGTATAGAAAAGAAAGTCGAAGCCCTATCTAAATATGAGGGAGCATTGAGAGAGTATCCTCATCCCAGAAGCAAAGAGACAATTAATGCCTTAGCAACCTATAGGGGGAGTCAGGCCAAGCTCAATTATGCCGAAGCTTTCGTAATTGTATTTGAGAGGGATAAAAATGCGTGATTTAAGAATTATCGTAACAGGAGTAGGATCAATTGTTGGGTCAAGTATAGTTAAAAACTACAAAGTAATAAAAGAACGAAAAATATATGTTGTAGGTGTAGATATCAAAAATTCAGTAAGCAACAAATACCTTGATAAGTATTATCAATACAAAAAGCCGGCAGACAATAATTATATAAAAAAGTTACTAGACATATGTCAAAAAGAAAAAATAGATTTTATTATACCCCTTGTAGATGAAGAATTAATAATACTTGCCCAAAACAAGAAATTATTTGCTAAAAGAAATATAACAGTCTGTATAAATGACCCAAAGAAAATTGAACTCGTTCAAAACAAATTCAATTTGTATAAGTATCTTGAGAAAATGAATATAGAAGTGCCCGAATCATATCTATTTAAAGATTCCAAAGAACTTCTAAATAAAGCTAAAAAATTAGGTTTTCCAAAGAAAGAAATCTGTTACAAGCCAACAAGATCTAGTGGTAGTAGAGGGTTTAAAATAATAAAAAATGATATTAACTACGAAGACTTCTTATTCAACCAAAAACCAAATTCAAAATACATCACAATGGAATACTTAGTAGATACTCTAAACAAATGTAAAAACATACCAGAAACAATGGTAATGGAATACGTAGAGGGAGATTTATATAACGTTAACGTCTTAGCAAGTAAAGGCCAAACACTATATGCAGTAGCCGGGAAAGTACTCGATTTTGCCTTAGGCAATACTATAAAATGTCAGATAGAAAATAACAAAGAAGTACTCGATTATTGTTCCAAAATCGTCGAAGCATTAGAGCTTGATGGTAATGTCGGTTTAGAAGTGGCCTACGACAGCAGAAGGGTATTAAAACTAATTGAAATAAATATAAGAGTACAAGGGCAAATCTATTCGTCAACATTAGCGGGCATAAATTTCCCATACCTAGAGCTAAAATACTATTTGCGAGAGGAATTGCCTAAAAATATCGAAGTAAAAGAAATCATTATGGCAAGATACTTAGAAGACATTAAAGAGCCAGAAGAAAAAAAGAATATGGAAATAAGTATACTAAAAGACAAAAGAAATAATAATTATATAAAAAACATCAATCCGTATATAGAATATAAAGAAAAAATAGAAAACGATGTGTTGAAGCTTTATTACCAATATAATCATTTAAAAAACATCTATCGCCAAGGATGGTTAACTACATTATTAGGATTAGAGCACGAAAAAGAAATAGAGTCAGTAGCAGATCATAGCTGGTCAGTCGCCTTATTAGCAATAACAATTATTGAAAAATACCATCTTAATTTAAATCAAGAAAAATGTATGAAATTGGCTCTAATCCACGAGATTGGAGAAGTATATGCAGGAGATATAATACCTGGAGAAATGTCTGAAGCTAAAAAGCACAACCTTGAAGAAAAAGCAGTTGATGAGCTTCTAAACGAAGCAGAGTTTGAAAATGACTTTAAAGAGTTATGGCAAGAGTATAATAACAAAAAATCAGCCGAATCAGTTTTTATAAAACAAGTAGATAAATTAGAGACAGCATTGCAATCAATTAGTTATGGTTTAAATCCATCACTATTTCATTACGAAGATATTATAACAATACCATGTTTGAGAGAAATAATGAAAGAAGTATTAAAAATAAGCAAAGAATAAATATAACATGTAACTGAAAGGAGATAATCTTTTTATGTATA
Organism: uncultured Erysipelotrichaceae bacterium; assembly: GCA_902800945.1. Classification (GTDB taxonomy): domain Bacteria; phylum Bacillota_I; class Bacilli_A; order RF39; family UBA660; genus Coprovivens. The sequence goes on from CADCFX010000009.1 coordinate 20,185, forward strand.
ATATCGCATTCATATATGAAGAAAAAGGAGAATATGCTCCTAGGGAGGGGTATCCCTTTATCAAAAGAAATAATATAGCAGCAATCATAACATGCCAAAATGAGTACCTACTACTACAGTTTAATAATGTTAATTACAGCAAATCCCTTGTAACAGGCGGAATAGAACAGGGTGAAGATAGAATAACAGCAGTAAGAAGAGAAGTTATAGAAGAAACAGGGTATAAAGATATAGAGTCAATTGAACCTGTAGATTGCGTAAATATTTCAAAATTCTTTGTTGAACATAAAGGAGAAAACAGAGAAGCAATATATTACCCTTATTTAGTAACGCTACATTCAAAGAATAAAGGAACCATTGACGAAGCAGAATTAGCAGAACACGAATGCGTTTGGGTTCCAGAAGAGGAGCTGGATTCAACAGATATTTTTGATAATCACCGCCAAATGATACAAGCAAGTAAGAAACAAGTGTAACCCTTACTTTAAAAGACGTTAAGACCAATAATTGACAGAAATAATAAAAGATATTAAAGTTAAAAGAAGAGGAGGGGGATAATATGGATTTGCTTCAAAAAATAGACGATTACATATTAGGATATATGGATCGTAATAGTTTTTTTCAGGTATACAGTTTTTCTAACGAAAATATAAGAGCTTATACTAAGTTTTTTGATCTTAAAAGGGGCAGCCTATGTACAGTTGGATCATCCGGAGATCAAGCAATAAATGCCAAAGTAGCAGGTTGTAGAGATATTGTAATTTATGATATTTGCCCGCTAACTGAATCCTACACATATTTAAAACTAGCTGCACAGCAAACTCTTGGAAGAAAAGAACTATTCATGTTCTTAAATGGACGTGATTATTCTTACGGTGCCTATAGAAGCCCTTCTTTTTTAAATCCTATAACTTTTAAGACCGTCGAAGAAAAGTTAAAAAGAATTAATTACGATGCTTTTCAAATATGGCAAACAATAGCATATAAATATCCTCAAGAAGACATCGAAAAACTATTTCGAAAAGACGATAAAAGTTTCCCTGAAATAGTACGGTGCAACAACTACATGCGAAATGATCATGAATATAACAAAGCAAGGAAAGCACTCGAAGAGATTAATATTAAATTTGTGACCGATGATATAAAAGAACTAAAAACAGAAAAAGAATTTAAAACCATATGGCTATCGAATGTTGCTCACCATCTTGAGCCAGAAGATATAACCCAAATGGCCAAGAACTGCAGCGCCCATTTAGCTCCAGGCGGAAAAATGCTAGTATGCTATTTTTGGCAGTCAGGAATGAATATTAGAGGAAAAAGTATAGAGCAATTATCAGAATTAAAAGTGGAAGAAAAAACAATTCGAGGCGCGGAAGGTATTTTTACGAAAGACTCGATTTACGTATACACAAGAAAAGCTAGAAGTATCTAGCTTTTTCATGTGGTAAGATGTTTTTATAACCAAAAGTTGAAAATAGAGTCGAAATAAAGTAGAATAACATCGGTTAGTGAGGAATAAGTATGAGCTTAATCGATAAAGCAAACGATATAATAACAAACGGAAATGAAAAATACCCGCTTATAAAAAGTTTTGCGGGCGAAAATATAAAAGGATATCTTCAGCACTTTAAAATCAAAGGTGGAAGCATCGCCACAGTCGGCTCATCCGGAGATCAAGCAATAAGTGCGTTAGTTGCCGGAGCAGAAAGCGTATTAATATGTGATACATGCCCGTTTACCGGAGCCTTCGCAGATTTAAAATTAGCCGCGCTACAATCATTAAATAGAAAAGATTTTATAGATTTCCTAAGTCAACAAGAAAATACCCAAAGAGGATATGGTAACGACGATTTTCTAAGTAGGAAAAAATTCAAAAAAGTATCTGGTGCTTTGGAAAGAATAAACGAAAATTCATATCAATTCTGGGACTATTTAACATTAGAACATCCACAACAAGATAGACTAAAAATATTCAGAACGGATGATCCATGGTTAGAAGAAATTCAATTTAATATAAACTATCTAAGAAGTAATCAAAGTTATGAATACGCAAGAAAAACTCTAAGCGGAACGAGAGTACAATTTATCTGGGGAAATATACAAGGAAGAAACCTAAAAGGAACGTATGATACCATTTTCTTATCCGATGTTCTGCTTTCATCATCACCAACAGAAAGGCAAGAAACAATAAATAACTGCAAAGCCCAAATAGTTACAGGAGGGAAAATACTTGTGGCATATTATAAAGCTAGAGAAGATTATAAAACAGGGCTTGGGATAGGAGAAGACGTAGAAAACTCCTGTACATTAATAAAGAATAGTAGGTATAGCAGCAAAGGAAAAGATTACGTGTTGGTATATACTAAAAATGACTAGCAAAAGCTAGTCTTTTTATATTGCTGATAATAAAATCTACCAAAAGTAGAACTAATATAAAAAGAAATAATGATTATAGTGTATAATGGAAGAAGACTGAGGTGATTTGGTGAACAATATTGAATTTGGAAACTATCTGTATGAATTAAGAAAAAAGAATGAATTTACTCAAAGAGCAGTCGCATACCAACTGGGGGTAAGTGACAAAGCTGTAAGTAAATGGGAAATGGGAAAATCCAAACCACCATTGGAAAAATTAAAACTATTATCCGTTCTATATAACGAGCCATTAGACAAATTACTAAACACTATGGAAACAACAAATAAAGCAAAAATACACAAAATTGTTTTAACAGGTGGACCATGTGCAGGAAAAACAACGGCATTAACATGGATTAATGATTATTTTTCAAAGAGAGGGTACACAGTACTAGTAATACCTTCTACAGCAAAAGAATTACTAAACGGCGGCTTAACCCCCTACACCTGCTTTGAAAACTATGATTACCAATTATGTCGTATAAAGCTTCAAAAAGAAAAAGAGAAAATATATGAAGAAGCGGCTAAACGACTAAAAAAGGATAAAATATTAATAATATATGAAAAAGGTATGTTGGATAGCAAAGCTTATATGAAAGAAGTAGAATTTAAAAAAGCTCTAAAAGAAATAGAAACAAACGAAATTAAAGAAAGAGACAAGTATGATGCAGTATTTCATTTAGAAAGCGCAGCGAAAGGTAAAGCGAAAGAATATAACCTGTCCAATCGTTTAGGAAAAGAAGAATCGCCCAAAGAAGCCAGAGCAGTAGATGATAAGATTATTTCTGCTTGGACTGGGCACCCTCATTTCAGAATAATTGATAATAACTGTAGTTTTAATGAAAAAATGGAAAGACTAATAAGAGATATAACATCTTTTTTAGGAGAGCCTCAACCATATGAAATAGAAAGAAAATTTTTAATAGAATATCCTAATCTCAAAGAACTAGAAAAAATGCCAAATTGTACAAAAGTCGATATAACCCAAACATATCTAAAAAGTAGCAACAGTACAGAAAGAAGAATAAGGGCTCGAGGTATAGATGGGGACTATTTGTACTACTTAACAGAAAAAAGGAAAGTGTCAAACGTAAAAAGAGTAGAAACAACAAAGAGGATAACCAAAGACGATTACCTAAGACTATTGCTAGAAGAAGATAATAAGCTACACTCAATACATAAAACAAGGTATTGTTTATCTGAAAATAGCCAATACTTTGAAATAGACATATATCCAGAATGGCACAATCAAGCAGTAATAGAAATTGAATTAAATAATGAAAATCAAGAAATAAAATGGCCAAAACATATAAAAATCATCAAAGAAGTTACCGAAGACAATACTTTTAAAAATCGCCAGATGGCTAAAGAAATGCCAGAAGAAATAATATAACCGCCTACGTTATAACTAGCTAATCTTATCAGCCAAAAACAAGAATTGCTATTCGAATAATAGTATGTTAGAATAACACGACGAAGAGAAAGAGGGCGAGATTATGACGAAAGAAGAAAGAGAAGTAACAAATCAGTTTTTATATGCAATCTTATATAGCAGCGGAATATATAATGGAAACATAGACATACATCGTATTCTAGATACGCTAGGGGAATATGAAGTGTTAAAAGTTCCACCCCATAGCAGCCAAAATAAAATATCAAACGAATTATACTTAAGAGGACACGAATTTAAACCAGAGAACACCAATTTAAGAACAGACGAGATGCGATTCACGAGAAACGGGATAGATTACAGGGGGAAACTTGAAGGGAAACCAATAAGAGTAGTAATAAACTCCGAATTACCAACCCTAAGAACCGGAGTAACGCTAATAAATAATGGTGGCATATATATGCTTAATAATTACATTCGTCTAGAACGCTCTTCCACAGGTGCATTAAAATCGGCAGACCACCACCCATTAGTATTGTTCTACACTTCCAAAACCCTAGAACAAATAAATGCAGGAACGCTGATAACAAACGATTTACTAATAAGGCAAAACCCAAGAACTCTTTACGGATATAGTGCCGAACCAGACGCGTATTCATTCATCGAAGAAGGGAGTTTTGGAGTAGAAAAAACAGGTGAATTAGCCGCTAAAATTCTTTCTGATATATCCTATAAAGAACTACGGGAATACTTTCAAACTATAAAATCCAATTATTTAATCAAAGGGTCAAGCTTTGTTAAAGAACCAGGTATTGAAGAAGTTTATAAACCACGAGGTATTTTATAGAAAAAAGGCATGAAATATGCCTTTTTACGGTTTAAAAAGTGCAAACTTGGAGGAATAAAATGATAATTGAGAGAAAAAAGTATTACATTTTAGAATTAATTACTTACGAAGAAAAAGAATGGCTAAACGAGATATCAAGAGAAACAAAAAAGATAAATAAGAGAAATACAACTATGTTATATCTAGAAGAGGTACGCATAATAGATGGGGAATTACCCGTAAGAAAATTTAAAGAGCTTACAAATAGTATTAATAGGTACCTAAGTGTAACAGAACGAGACGGCTATCTATATATAACTCCAGGCGGATTACGCGTACCAATAAGTAGTCTACGCCAGGCAGATGAAAGAAGAATAAAAGCAGCCCTAGAAGAAAGCAAGTTGGCACTACCCCAACTAATAGGAATTGAAAGCTGCATAGGTAATTATTCAAGATTAAGTAGTGAAGAAATTAATAGAATATATCAAGAGGAAGGTGTTACAACATCCGTTTATAACAAAAAATGCGAAGAATACAACAAAAAATATGGATATCAGCCAACTGCTGAAGAAATACTAATCGCTAAATTATTTGGGGAAGATATACCAAAAAGAGAAAATAAAAGACCATCTCTTAAACCAAGACTGAGTAAAGATTCCCAGAAAAAGGTTATGGGCGGATGCCTAGATATGTTGGTTGAAGAGACTAAGAGATGGTACTACAGTTTAGAGGGTAGAATCTCTGCAGAAGAATTATATAGTATAATCCTCCGAAGTTTAATAAATTCCGCTAGAAATTTCCTATATCATTCCGAAAAATCAAACTTTAGACTATACGCGAAAGAAATAATTAGAGCAAATATAATAGAATATATAAGGAGAAGACAAGGAATATCATATCAAAATATCCAATACCTTTTGAATTATAAGGGAATCAAAGAATTATGGAAAGATGAATACGAGCCAGAAATAAATGTAGATAGTAAAGAACCAGTACCTTGTAGTCCCGGTGAAATAAATAAAATACTGTCATTTATACCACAATATGTCGATTACATAGATCAGGTTTCCAGCAATGAGTTTATGGTAAAGTATAATCAAGCTCTAGGAAACCTATCTAATACGGAATCAGATATTATTTCTCTATCATATCCAATAAACGCTCCCGGACTAACCGCCCAAGAATTGGGAGAATATTTAGGAATGCCAGCAGAAGAAGTAATTAAGTTAAGAACGAAAGCCAAAAGAAAACTAAGAAAAAATGAGAGTTTAATACTGTTAAAAGGAGGCCGTGTCTAACCTCTTTTTTTGATTTGGCAGATGAAAATGGTTTAATCATGATAACTCAAAACTGTTCTACCAAAAGTAGAGAATAAGATGTCATAAAAACAGTAAAATAAATATATAATATACATGGGAGGAGGAAATAAAAATAGCATTAAACCACAAATATAGAAAAAGAGGGGAGTGTTAAAATAACAAATAGAATCATAAGATATTACGAAAACTCTGAAGAAGATATAAAAAAATGTCACTATGCGTGGATAGAATCAAAAATAGGGGTATACCATGGGGAGTGTGACAATCCGGATCAAGGAAGAGATCCAAACATTGAAAGATTCATAGAATGTGGTTTAAATAATAAATATATGTGGGAAGCAAATGTATTTGAAAAGAACAATTATAGATGGTCAGAACGTTTTCATCACGCCACGATGTACAACCAAAACAGCACTCGAGGATTTAGTCACGGGTTAGAAAGGAGTAACGAAAACTATCATTGTTAGTAAAAGAAAATACTTGATTCCCAGAGAAGAGAATACCTCCTTTCATCCCAAACAGTTACGCTTAGTAATGCCTATAAAACAAAATAAGTAAAAGGAGAGTGACATCAACCATACAAAAACAGCTTAATGGGGTAGAGACATGAGCTGAAAATTATTTTTTAGAACGAGAAATGCTTATTATTTAAGAAAAACAGGGGGATATATGAAACCTAAAAGAAATAAAAATGAACATTAGGTGAAAAAAGAAAGATCAGTAAAAAATACTGATCTTTTTATGTTATAATTCCCAAAAGAAAAGAGGAATAGAATGAAAAAAATTGGTTTAATTGGAGGAATGAGTTTTGAATCCTCTGTCCATTATTACGAGAGAATTAATAAACAAGTAAACGAAAAAGCCGGGGGATTAACAAGCGCAGAAATGCTAATTTATAATGTTAACTTTTCTGAAATAAGAAAGCTAATGTTAAATAATAAATGGGACGAAATTGGTGAAGAATTAGCAAGAATAGCTAAAACACTTGAGAAGGCAGGCGCAGACTACATTGCAATAGCAACAAATACCATGCATAAACTAGCCGATCATGTTCAAAGCAAAATTGAAATTCCTTTAATACATATTGCCGATTGTGTAGCCGATAAATGTAAAAAACAAAATATAAAAAAAGTTGGTCTTATAGGAACAAAGTATACAATGGTAGAAGACTTTTTAAAAAAGAGATTAGAGGATAAGGGCTTAGAGATTACAACGCCAAGAATCGAAAATGAAATTAAAGAAATTGATAGGATAATATTTGAAGAATTGTGTAAAGGAACAATAAAAGAAAAATCTAAAGATTACTATATTAAAATTATTAATAAAATGGTGAAAGAGAACAACATAGAAGGGATAATATTTGGATGTACGGAAATAGAAATGCTCATAAAGAAAGACGAACTAAACATACCAGTATTTGATACAACCCAATGTCATATAGATGCCCTTGTTGATTATTGCCTTGAAAAGAAGTAAAATTAAAATGAAAAGGAGCTAAGATCCTATGAAAAAAAAGTTGATTCTGTTTGATTGGGGCAATATAGTTGAATCACATACTACAGGATATAACTGCTACGACGCCTTTAATGATACTTTCCGTTTATGTGGTTATCAAGGAAAAGAAGAAGTATTTCATATCTTGGGTAAATATAAAATCTGTAAAATAAAAAGCTATGAAGAATTCTCAAAAACATACGAACTAATAAAAAAAGACTTGGAATTAGACAAGAGCTATGAAGAATTCATAAAAATTTATAAAGAAACATTTAGTAAAATTGAATATTATCCCACAGTGGTCAATTATGAACACTCGTTAAAAGATAGATGCAATATAGGTATATTTTCAGACTTAACAATATTTGATACAGAAAGACTAGATAAACAGGTTGATTTATCACAATACGACTATATATTCTTATCAGCAATAACCGGTTTCAAGAAGCCAGGCAAAGAAGCCTATGAGTATATTCAATCCCAAGTTCCTTTCGCCCCACAAGATATCCTACTAATAGATGATAGAAAAGAAAACATCAAAACGGCAATAGATATGGGATGGAACGCAGTACAAGCTACCGGACTAGAACTAGAAAAAATCAAAAGAAAATGTGAAGAATTTCTTGCTGAAGCTTAAAAAAAAGATTTATCAAATGCTAGATAAATCTTTTTTATAATATCCATCAATAGTTTTTATATAGAGATAACATTTCGTTTGCACTAATCTTTCTTATTATAAGACGATGAGTTTTTAAATATATATAGGTAACAAAATAATAAAATCTTTCTGGCAGCTCAAAGTCTCTAAATCCTCTCAAATAGTAAGGATTATTTTCCCAATCTTTAAATTCAAAAGACAAGTATGAAAGCAACAACTCAATAAGCTTCTTCTTTTTATTTCTATTATAAAAAGATAATATAAGCTCAGTAATTCTTTGAAATATAAATCTCAAAAAAAGTGCTTCTACTTCAAGGTAGTAAAGAGATAACATATCGTTCTCAATAAAATGTTTTTTTAACATTTCTAATGGAATAACAGTATTCTTAATATTATCATAATTAATACCCATAGAATGTTTAATAGTTAATCCTGATTTGTTAGGCAAATAATGATAAAAAGTGGAGTTAGTAAAAGAAACATACCTAGCCTTAGCAAAAAGAAAATGATTAATGCTTAAATCTTCATTAACACGTAACTTTTTATCTGGCAGTAACACAAACTTCCTCCTATATATTTTACCCCATGTACCGCATTGCATTAGCGGAAGAATTTTTTTGTTCTTCGCTAAATCATAAAAACCCAATCTCTTATTATTCTTAATAGCTAATAGTGGGAAAAGAGAAGGATGATAAGCTATTCTTGCTACGCAGATATTAGATTTTGTCGCAACAATAGTATTGTATAATTCCTCCAAATAATTCTTGTCTAAGTAGTCATCACTATCGACAAAAGTTACATATTCAGCAGTGGATTCCTCAAACGCTCTAATTCTTGCGGAAGCAACACCGCCATTTTTCTTTTGGCGAATACATTTCATTTCAAAATAACCTTCAGTATCAAAACTATTAATCATTTCCCAACTATCATCAGTAGAGCAATCATCAACTAGAATAACTTCAAAGTTTTTTAATGTTTGTTTCTTTAAACTATATAGTAACCTATTAATATAACGCTCAGCATTAAATACCGGTATCAGAACACTTACTTTAACCATTATGTATCACCATCTAAGATGAGTCTATCACAAAAACTAAACCACATCAAATAATCAATAATAATACTATTATTTGAATCAAAAATCGTAGTATAATATTATTAGTTAGAAATATAAGGGTGTAAAAATGGATAAGATAGAAAAAATGATAAATGCCTTCAAAACTCGAACAATAAAAAGTGCAATTGAAGGCTTAGTAGTTGAACATAACGACATAATAACTAACGCAGTAAAAGCATATCTTGATAACCTTTCGCAAGATGAAATAGCAAATATCAAAATCTATTTAGAAACCATACTAGATTATTGTTATAACGGAGAAATACTTCACACTAAACTCAAAAAGGGAGATTTAAAACTAATAGAAAAACTAAATTCTCAAGAAAAGTTTCTGTTAAAAGAAAGTATCATATACTTTTATGGTAGACTAACAATCCCTCCCGATATAGATATTATTAAAAAAATATATAAAGCAGATGATAATAAGTATATAAAACTAAACATTACATTCGCCAGTCTCCCATCATTTAACGAGGACATAGAACTAGATTTTACAAAACGCCTATTAACCAACAAAGTTTACGATTTAATGGTTAGGTCATGGACCATGGCATTTTTTAAGGGAGTTAAAAACCCATACGAATACAAAGATAAAGAAACCGATGACTGGACACCAGCCAAAATACCAAGAATCAAAAGGCTTAGTATAAATGATATAGAAAACCCTAAATATAAAAAAGCAATGTCGTTTCGTCTGCTAGATCTAGTAGTAATTTACATATTTATTAAAAGCCGAAAGAAAAATGATTTAACTGAAGAAGAAAAACAAATAATAAAAAATGCCAAAATAGATTATGAAGAATATTCAAAGAACAAGAAAGAAATGATTAAAAAACTTAAAGAAATGATTCTAAATTACAAATAGAGTTGCCAAAGCTAATAGCATTCAAGAAAGGAATACATGTATGGAAAAGAAAATAATTGCTTTTGATATAGACAGAACACTAGTAGATAGCTTTGCCGCTGAGATACAAGCCTTAAAAGATGCACTAAATATCGTTTTGCGAAAAGAAATAAACGAAGATGTTTTAGCCGAATCAGCGCACCTACCAACAAAGGATTTTTATAAAAAGATCAACCTTACAGAAGATGAAATAAAAAAAGTAGATGCCGAATGGAGTGAAGCATCTACAAAATATCAGATTGTCTTCTTTCCGGGAATAGTTGAAGCGATAAAAAAACTATATAAAGAAGGATATTGCTTAAATATAATCACCTCGCGTACGAAAGAAGAGCTTCAAGAGTTAGACCATTTGTTAGATGAAGTAAAAGGTATTTTTGAAGTTATAGTTACGTCGGATTTAGTAAAAAAACCAAAGCCATCAAAAGACAGTCTAGATTACCTATGTAAAAAAACAAAATGTACTAGTAAAGATATTATCTATATTGGTGATAGTAAGTCAGATGAAAAGTTTGCTCAAAACAGTGGATGCTATTTCATACCTATAACTTGGGAGAATAAAGAACTAATAGATAGTAGCAACACCTGCAATACAATAGATGAAATGCTAGATACCATATACAAAATATCAAAACAATCTTTTTAAATAAACTCAAGACAATTTATATTGAGCATGCTATAATAAAAATACAAATAATTTGGCAGAAGATATATTAACTATACAATAAAAAAGGAAGAGAACTAATGGATCTAATATTTGCAACAACTAATAAAAGAAAGATGGCAGATTTACAAAACGTAATCAAGGAGTTGGGCCTAAGTATAAACGTCATAGGTCTAGACAGCCCCAAATTGCAATGGGGTGATAAAGAAATAGAAGAGACAGGAAAAACACTTGAAGAAAACTCAGAAATTAAAGCCAGAGCAGTAGCTAACTTCTGCGAAACTATCGGTCTAAATATACCCGTTATTGCGGATGATGCGGGACTATATGTGGAAGTGCTCGGCAACGAGCCGGGTATAAGAACAGCAAGATACGCAGATGAAGAAATCGCCAATGACCCCACATTACCGCCATACCAATGCGTCTATAAGTTGTTACAAAAACTTGAAAATGAAACCAACCGTCGAGCTAAATACAGATGTTGCGTAACATGCATAATACCAGGAGAAAAATCTTTTATAACAAAGAGCGAAAGCGAAGGAACAATTGCTAAAGCCATGCTGTGTTCACCAAAAAGACCTTATTTTTATTCAATATTCATGCTAGAAGGAACAAATGTGGCATTCGGTGAGTTAACTGAAGAAGAGCTGAAAGAAACCTATCGATATAAAGCAATAAAACAAGCATTAATTAAGCTAGCAGATTATTATCAACCAGAAAATGAACTTACAATTATAAAAAGAAAAGGAAGAAATACTATATGAACGAAGAAAGTAAAAGAAAACTAAGAATTAATCCCCAAATAATATCCTATATTGGTGTTATTGTTATAATACTAATACTAGTACTTGCAGGCAAAACTATTTCTACAAACTTTTCAACCCAAGAGAAAGTAACCAAGTTCGGCCTAGAAGATGTGGGCCAATTAGTAACACAAACCTGCTATACCACTGTTATTGAAGATAGCAAAGTTAATAGGGATTTCTTTAAACTATTTGAAATTCCCTTCACCGAAAGCAGACAAATATTTAGCTACGATTTTGAAGTAGATGCCTCTGTTAACTTTGATAATATTAAAATAAAAAAGATTAACAACGATAAAAAAGCAATAGAAATAGAAATACCACACGCCAAAGTATATAAAATCACACTAAAACCCGATTCATTCAAAGTATATCTAGACACAGAAAGCTTATTTTCTAGAATAGACTTAGAACAACATAATCAAGCTGTAGAAAATATGCAAGAAACAGCCAAAACCAACTGTATTGGGAATAACCTGCTTAAATCAGCAGATGATAATGCTAAAAGGCTGATAAATAGCGTTATAAAAGGAAATAACAAATACAAAAGTTATACAATAAAATATAACTATAAGGATGGAAGATAATATGAAGGGCTTAATAAAAAAAATAGCAATAATAATCGTGGCAATCGTTTTAGTAACTTACGTAGTACTTATGCTTACAAAATAACAGGAAAAAAGCAAAAAATCCACCTCATCTAGAACAACAAAAGTATAAAAGAATCAAGAGTTAATTGATACTGGTTTGTATAGTATATTAAGACATGCACTGTATTTTTCAAAATATTTCTCGAAGAAAAGGTATTAGGAAAAGAATTAAAAGGTTGTAAAGAGTTTTGCAAAAGAATTAATTATAAAATGATTCCCCCTATTTGGTAAATAACAATTGATTTATAACAACGTAATTAGTATAATTTAACTAATAGGAGGAGTAAACATGTCACTAATGAGCATTCTAATATCATTACTAATAGGTGCTGTCTCTGGTTGGATAGCCGGAATAATAATGAATTCATCTGGCGGCCTAATCAAAAACATTATTCTTGGTATAGTAGGCGGTTTTGTAGGCGGTTTTATATTCAATCTACTACAGTTGTCTATTAATGGATATGTCGGAACAATAGTAACATCAGTAGTAGGCGCTTGCGTAGTAATATTCGTAGCTAGAATAATCGGAAGATAAAAGATTCGGTAAATATCGAATTTTTTATTTGTTCGTTAGAGAAGCAATATTTGACATATTTAAAAATTCTAGTATAATTACCAGTGGAAATATAAAAAGGGGGAAACAATAATGATAGCTACAAATGGAGTTAATATAGACGGGGGTTTTGCCGAAATGGAAAAAAACGGCCCATATATAAGCGCCATTTTCAACCGGCAAATAAATAACGAACATGTGGAGATTAAAGAAGTTATACGTGACAACGAAACGCATACACTTAACAACGGGTTATATATATTGGTTACGGAAACCAAAGAAGAGGTTGCCAAAATAATAGGTTGGTTTGAAAAAACAAATAATTCAGCACCGGGTTATAAACCCTTCAGTATCTCTACCGATTTTGAAAGAATCCTAACTGCAGAACAGGCAGCATTAATTAACAATTCTACGCAAGGTTATTTAAGAGTATCAGGAACAAACCCTACCGGATTTGAAGTGTTCTTCTTATTGGAGCTTCTAAAAGAAAACTATAATTTTATATCCGAAGGAATAATCAAAAGAGCAGCAATTATGTGTGGGTATACTCCAAATCTTGAAAGAATTGCCTGTCATGATGAATCATATGGCGATGGTCAATCTTCTCAGGGGCATCATTTATAAAAAATATATAATTAAAGAATTAAAAAAAGAAGATTTCAATCTTCTTTTTTTGTGAAAGAAAGAGCAATATATTGTATAAAGGAACAATTCAGATTATAATTAATTTGGAGGAACTATTATGATAGAAATAAAAAATGTAACCAAAAAATATGGAGACAAGAAAGCAGTTGACAGCATATCCTTTAACGTCGAGGATGGCGATATTTTTGCTTTTATCGGCCATAACGGGGCAGGTAAAACGACCCTTATTAAATCAATAGTTGGAATTCACGACTTTGAAGAAGGAGACATAATAATAGATGGAATGTCCATCAAAGAAAACCCCGTAGAATGTAAAAAGCTAATGGCTTTTGTCCCAGATAATCCTGAAACCTACGAACATATGAAAGCCATAGACTACATAAATTTTATATGCGATATGTACGAGGTTGATACCGAAACCAGAACAAAGAATATAAAAAAATATGCAACTTTATTTGAAATGGAAGATAAACTAAACGACACAATCGATTCCTATTCTCACGGAATGAAACAAAAAATAGTACTAATATCAGCATTAGCTCATAATCCCAGAATACTCATTATGGATGAACCTTTTGTTGGATTGGATCCCAAAGCCGTATTTGATATTAAAGAGGTATTAAACGAAATGGTTAAAGAAGGAAAAATAGTCTTCTATTCAACCCATATTCTAGACGTTGCTGAAAAACTTTGTTCTAGGGTCGCAATAATAAAAAATGGTAAATTAATAAAAAGTGGTAGTATGAAAGAAATAAAAGGGGATAAATCTCTAGAAAAAGTATTTATGGAATTAGAGGGAGAATAATGAAAAAAATAATATCTTTAATTCGAGCTACCATGACTAGCGACATGAAATTATTTAAAATAAAAACTAAGAAGAATAGTCGCATGTCCAACATTTTAATCCCCGCTTTTATTGCGTTGTATCTAATGTTTATGCTTTGGGGAATGGCTAATACAATGTTTGAAAAATTAGCTCCACTACACCTTCAATATATTTTATTATCACTAGCAGTATTCGGAATATCTATTATGACAATCATTGAAGGCGTATATAAAACCAGCTCATTAATCTTTAAATGCAAAGACGATCAATTATTATTATCATTACCTATAAAAAAAAGAACAGTATTATTCATTAGAATATTCAAATTTTACGTTTTTGAACTATTATTCAATTCAATGTTTCTTTTACCCATTATGATTGCATACATTAGATGGGCAGATAAACTAAATTGGACATACTATCTTACAAGCATTATAATGCTGTTGTTCCTGCCAATTATACCCATAGTAATATCTTGTATAATAGGTGTTATAACAGGAAGCTTAACTAGTAGATTAAAATATAAAAATGCTGCCCAAATCATTATATCAATGACCTTTGTCATAATAATATTAATTTGTTCATATAATATCGATAATTATTTAAACTATTTAATGAAACACGCAACAAGTGTAAATGACTTGGTTACCAAACTATATTACCCGGCCGGCGTATATGCCAAACTCATAACAAGTTTTAACTTTACAGATTTATTTATATTTATAGTAATTAATATTGTAGTATTTATTATTGCACTCTATCTTTTAAGCAAAGTATATTTCAAGATTAATTCTCGTATGAATAAAGTAGTCACAAATAAGAAAATAAAAATAGATAAACTCACTATAAAAGCTGAACCTCCAACAAAATCACTGGTAAAAAAAGAATTAATCACCTTCTTTAAAACCCCGGTATTTATTGTTAACGCCGGATTTGCACTAGTATTATTTATACTAGCAGTAATCATAATTAGTATAAAATTTGATTCAGTTATACCTGTTTTAATAAATAAAGAAACCGGTTTAGGTATAAGCTACAACATAGTGAAGAATAACATATCAATTCTAATATTTGGCTTAATATCAATGGCATCTTATATGACTTCTATTACAAACTCCGTAATAAGTTTAGAAGGAAGAAATATAAATATTTTAAAAGCCTTACCAATTAAAACAAAAACAATTTTGCTATCTAAAATCTATTCAAGTTTAGTTCTAACAACCCCAGTATTAATAATAGGAGATCTAATACTAATTATTAGATTCAAAATCCAAATAATAGAAGCGGTTTTACTACTATTCTTATCAATATTAATACCACTAGTATCGCATTTCATTGGGCTAATAATCAATTTGAAGTATCCAAAACTAGATGCAGAAAACAGTACAGAAGTAGTAAAACAAAGCACCAGTTCCTTTATTTCTGTAATGATAGGAATGCTTTTATTCATGATATCTATCATTGCTCTTTTCAAACTACTCGGTGAAGTATCTCCAATAAAAATTTTGTTAGGATCAGCATTAATTTATATATTAATAGATACACTATTATATTTATACCTAACAAAAATAAGTATAAAAGACTTTAATCATCTGAGCGTATAATATGAGGCCTAAAGGCCTCTTTTTAAATAAACATTTACAGTCAAACATATCCATAGTAAAATATATCAAAAAGAGGAGATAATATGACTGAGCGAGAAATACAGGGATTAATAGAAAGAATAGAAAATGGAAGGTTAAGTATATTTACACAATCCCAAAAAAGAAAAGAGAGATTTGTCACAGAAATAAAAAGATTACTTAAAGATGTCATAGAAAAGCACAAAATTCACATAAACATAGAAAACATATTTGAGTGGGACGACTCAAGAAATTCGTATTACGGAGCAAACGGGAATAATCCGACCTCTAGAGTTAAGGTATCATATAGAATAACCGAAGCAGGAGTAGAATTAATAGTTCCTAGTGAATTCTTTGAATATAATAAATTAGCAGAAGATGGAAAAAGAGAAATATATGAAAAGCTTAGAAAACACGGAATCAGCATCACAGAAGATAATATTAGCCATTGGCTAAGAATTAAATATGGTCATGATAAAAATAAAAAGCATAGTACTCAAATAGATACTGAATTCACAGCGTTTATGGAAGAAAAAAGAAAACTTTATGACAAAGCTATAAAAAATGAAGAATATGTAATAAAAGAAGTAAACAGATGGGTAGAACGAGTTAGAGAATTATTTATGTTAGCATACAGTAGAGAAAGAAACTCATTAAAAAAAGAAAAATACGAAAAATATATTACAGGCTTCATGCCAAGAGAAAGAATATGGTATCCAAGCATAAATGTGCATATAGACCCAGCTAGGGAAACGACTTACTTCGATTACGAATGTAATTTCGGATATGGCCTTGCCCCTTCCAATACATATCTTTGCTTAAGTGTCAATCATGGTGAAATAATTAATATTGAAGGGGAAATATTTAATAGAATTAGAGAAACATTAGCAAAAGAGGGAATCCTAATAGAAATTAGTAGCCCAAATAATGATGGCCTAAGAATACTGACCGCAAAGCATCCCGAGATAACGTGGGAAAGAACATCAAGATGTTATAACGAATACTCTGCATACATAGAGGAAGGAAAAGCGGCAGAAAATATATATTTTTTAGAACAAGACGAAAAAGACGAAAAATTTATAAAGGACATTGTGTATGGGATGCAAATAGCGCTTGAAGAATTTGCATCTAGTAACGAAATCCCAAGAGAAACTATGCTAGATATTGTCCAAAGGTCCATTCCTATGGACTGGAAGAATTCACGTTGTCGAATAATAGGTGACAATGAAACTATACAGATGGTAATATGTATTAATGATTATAACTTGGACAAGATTGAAGAAATTATCAGAAGAACTGGTAAAACCCTAGAAAGAATCGGGATAACTATTCGTAGTGAAGAAAATGAAAGAAACAGAGGATGTGGGAATATAATTATAGAAATGTCAATGGCAGTAGAAAAAAGTAAGCCAGAAATGACTTTCAAATTAAAAGGCCCAACTAATCGAAATGGCAAAAACGAACAATAAAACGAAAAAGATAACTAAAGCAAAAGTAAAAATATAAAAAAGCATTGAACAACTGAAATATAATATAGTAAAATAAAATATAAGGAGAGGAAATATGAAAAAAATTAAAAATTCATTCGGTGGGGTAATTGGTGGTCTTATATTACTTGTAGTTGGAACTTGCCTTCTATGGTGGAATGAAGGAAATAACGTCAAAAATATAGCAACCACAAATGAAGTAGAAAAAACAGCTATCGAAGTAAAATCTGATAAAGTAGAATCAAATAATGAAGGGAAATTAGTTATTGTATCAGACAAACTAAACGTAGTAGATGAAAAAGTAGAAGATCCAGACTTCAATGTTTCTACCAAAACAGCCAAGCTAAAAAGAAAAGTTGAAATTTATCAATGGGAAGAAACCGAAAACACTGATGAAGACGGAAACACAACTTACTCATACGAAAAGAAATGGAGCGAAGAATTAATAGATTCTTCAAACTTCAACAAATCTGGACATGAAAATCCAACAAATGTCGAAGTATCAAGTGAAACATTCCAAGCTAAAGAAGTAAAAATAGGTGCTTTTGAATTATCATCTAGTCAAATTAGTTCACTTGGAACTAGTGCTAAATTGAACGTTAAAGATATAGAACTAAAAGATGATTATACTTATCAAAGTGAATATGTAACAACATCAAAAGATCTTACTAAACCAGAAATAGGAGATATTAGAATAAGTTGGGAATACAATGATTGGCGTGAAACAACTATATTGGCAGTTCAAAAAGGAGATACTTTCGCTGATTTTGTTTCTAAAAACGATAAAAAAGTAAATAGAGTAGAAAAAGGAACACTAACTCAAAAAGAAATAATAGCTAAAATGAGAAATGAAAACAAATTTATTAAATGGCTATTAAGAGCAGTTGGAGCTTTACTAATAATATCTGGATATGGTGCTATACTAAATCCACTATCAACATTAGCATCATTTGTACCAATATTAGGTGGCTTAGTAGGAGGATTACTTGGTTTACTAGCATTCCTAATAGGAATAATACATAGTTTATTAATTATCGTAATAGCTTGGTTTAGATTTAGACCAATATTATCTATCGCTTTAATAGCTGTAATTATTGGCTTAGTATTTGCTATTAGAAAATTAATAAAATCTAAAAAAGGTACTGTAGATCAACCAGTAGAAACAACTCCTGAACAAGTTGTAGCTGAAGTACAAGAACCAAATACAGAACAGGAAGAGGAACAACCTACTGAAGATACTGATAATAATAATTAAAAGACTAGAATTTCTAGTCTTTTATAATGCTTAATGTTATAATAACAAGCAGGTGAAAAATATGAGATACAGAATAGTAGAATCAGATTAGGGTAAAGAAATAATTATTGATGATGACACAAAAAAATTACAGATATATTATGGTGGAAACCTAGATTTAAATTGGCAAATTATAGATAAAACAGCTGATGGGGTAATTAACACTGCTAGTATTACTATAAAAGAAGACTTACAAAGCTTTTACCAGGGACTACAACAACTCTTCAATAAATTAGAAAGAGTAAAAATATATGATACTGAGGAAGATGACGAAGAAAATAGATTATTAGAATATAGAGAAAATAACATTGGAAACTATAATAGTCTGTTTCCAAGTGGAGGGAAAACCATAAAATGGATTTCTGACAATGATATAGCTGCCAGCAAAGCAAATTATATGACAATAACTAAAGAAGAAAAAAGTTTTAAAATAGAATTTAAGGCCCAACCAAATGAAGAAGGGAAAGTTGAAGATACTGGAGCATTTGATAATATATTAAATGTAAGAATTCGAGCATCTGGTAGTAGATATAGACCATTTGAAACCATTTTTATGTATATGTTTAACAACTTAATAGACCCACCAAAACTAGAAGAATCCGTAAACACACAATCACCTAAAGTACCAGAAGATCCAGTTTTAAAGAAAGTATTACCTAAAAAAAGAAGTATAAAGTTCATAATGAATTTTATATTTTTTAATGATAAAATATAATTGAGGCGGTATAAATGAATAAAGGTATAACTAAAGGTTTATTACTTCAATAAAATGTTTTTTCTTTTAGTCCCATATTTAGTGTATTACTAGCTCTTATTACTTATGGTGATCCAATAAATATAGAATTTGTTATTAGTACAATCATAATGATAAGTGCTATATTATTAATAAATAAAGATTTTAATAAAGAAGAGGTGAAAAATGAAAAAAGAAATACGTAATTTAATACTACTTACAACAGTATTATCAATAATCTCCATAATAGTAATTACCATATTTGGTCAAACTTATACCTTAGAATATAGATTACCACGTGAAAAAAACTATAAACTAATCATTGAAAAAAAAGACATAATAGAAATTGTAAAAAAAGAAAAAAAGAACAATAAATATTATATAAAAATAAAAGCTAAAAAACCTGGTGAAGCCTTTATTAGATTAGAATATAATGACTTATCAGAAAATAAAATTATTTATGTCCATAAGAACAAAGTCATTACTGAAAACTCCTATTTAGGAAGAAGTACTTTTTCTGAGATAATACCAATATCAAATATTATAATAATTCTCTACTTAATATATATTTTTTTTAAAAAATATAGAACATCAGTAAAAGAAAACCTCTATCAATATAAAAATATCGTTTATACAAGTATAATAATATTTCTTATCAATTTTCTATTATATGTAATTTTAGGAATAAATAATTATATTGGTATAGAAGATACCATAAGAAAAGCTAAAGAATCCATTGTTACAATCTCCATAATGTTATTTCCTATCGCCTTACCAACTTTTATACTAGTTACAATAAGTAACATTCTTCTTGTAATAAAAGAGGGGAAATCTATAAAAAATCTCTTAGGATTATTTTTAGGAATAATTTTTTGTATCTTACCACTAATGCCTAATATGGTATACAAAATATTAATGAAAACTCAAATAGTAGATATTTATAATTTAAATTCAATAGGCCCTTATTTATATGATTTTATAGAAAGTATGATATATATATCAATATCATATTTAGAATGCTTAATAATAGGAACTATCATAATTGCTATAAAATCTGTAAAAAGAAAAGTAGAATTAAATAAAGATTATATAATTATTCTTGGTTGTAAAGTAAATAAAGATGGTACTTTAACTCCTTTATTAAGAGGTAGAGTAGATAGAGCTTTAAACTTTAGAAATGAACAAATAGAAAATAATAATCAAGACTTAACTTTCATTTGTTCTGGAGGACAAGGAACTGACAAAACAATTTCTGAAGGAGAAGCTATGAAAAATTACCTTCTAACTAAAGGAATTAATAAAAAAAATATAATAGTTGAAAACAAATCTAAAAATACTTATGGAAATATTAAAAACTCTTATCAATTAATAAAAAAGAAAGATGCCAAAATTGCTTTTTCAACCACTAATTATCATATCCTTAGAGCAGGTTTAATAGCAACCGAACAAGGTATAAAAATTGAAGGAATAGGAAATAAAACTAAAGCATATTTTTGGATAAATGCCTTTATAAGAGAATATATTGGTACTTTATATAGCGAAAAAAAGAAACATATTACCATCTTTATTGTAATAATAATATATATAATTTTATTACTAATTTTACTATACATATCAAATAATATATAGATTATTATTCATAATATAAAAATATGATATACTAATAAAGAATAATAGAGGAGGATAAATATGAATTATAAAAACATAGTTATAGCTGGAGGCGGAATATTAGGCAGCCAAATCGCCTATCAAACCGCATATTGTGGATTTAACGTAACCATCTTAATAAGAGAAGAAGATTCAAAAGAAGATGTAGAAAACAAACTAAAAAAGCTATACAAAACCTACGTAGACACTATAGAGGCAATGAACAAAGATAAAAATAACGAGTCTGGTATCTGGGCCCGAGGAATTGCTAAACCAGAAGGATTTAAAAAAGAAGAATGCCTCGGTAAAGCCAAAAAAGCAGTAGAAAGTATAGTTATTTCTACTAGCCAAAAAGACTCTCTAAAAAATGCAGATTTAGTAATCGAATCAGTAACTGAAGATTTTGACATAAAAACAGCATTCTACAAACAAATATCCAAATATCTTCCAGCTAAAACCGTAATAGTTACAAATTCATCAACTTTGTTGCCATCTAAAATGGCCAAGTCTACCGGAAGACCTGGTAAATATTTATCAATGCATTTTGCAAACACCATTTGGAAAAATAATATTGCCGAAGTAATGAAACATAGCGGTACGGCTAGTAGGCATTTTAGTGAAATAATAAAATTTGCCGAAGCGATAAACATGATACCTTTAGCTGCTAAAGAGGAGAAATCTGGGTATTTATTAAATTCAATGTTAGTGCCATTCTTATTATCAGCTATGGATCTGCTAGCTAATGGTATATCAGATGCTGAAACAATAGATAAAGCATGGACATTAGGAACTGGCGCACCTAAAGGCCCTTTCCAAATAATGGATACAGTAGGACTAGAAACAGCTAAAAATATAGTTTTACAATATCAAAAGGTACCAAATATCTTCGACCCACTATTAAAGAAAATGATGCTACCATATAACTATGATGGAATGTTAAAAATACTAAATAGTTACATCGAAAAGGGAAAAAAGGGTAAAGCTTCCGGAGAGGGATTCTATAAATATGACAAATAGAAGCGGTCACAACCGTTTCTTTTTATTGCTAAAAATAACATTTTAAACTATAATTATATATAGAATAAAGGGTGATAATGATGCTTAAGGCTATTTGCTTAGGAAGAATAAAATACGATATCAATGTATTAATAGATAAACAACCTATAGAGGGTAGTACTATAGAAGTGTTTAACAAAATTGGTTGTGGTGGGGGAACCGCCACTAACGTCGCCGTAGCTTTTGGGAAATGGGGTATCGGTTGCGCCGTATGCGGCGTCTTAGGAAACGATGTATACGGAAACAAAATCAAAGAAGAGTTTGATAAAGTCCATTTAGATATGCGTTACATAGAGCAATCCTATAGTAATGATACCCCATTATCAACTATAATTATCAATAACGAAACAAAAAAGTATACCATCTACAATCTTTCAGACAAATTTGTTTCAATCAAAAAGATGGACTTTGATTTTTCACCAGATATAACAGTTGTAGATGGTTATGATTCAGTATCATCTAAGAAATTGCTCGAAAGATTTCCTAACAGTAAAAGAATACTTTGTGCCAATATAATTTCAAAGGAGGTCTTTGAATTATGTCATAAAGCTCAATACGTTATATGCCCAATAAACTTTGCAGAACTAATGTCAGGAGTTAAATACGATCCAAACAATGTGAAATCTTTAGCACAAATATACCAAGCCGTAAAAAAGAAGAATTTAAATACAGAGTTTATAATATATTTAGAAGAAAGAGGAGCATTATACTGTGTTAACAATCAAGTAAAAATAAGCCCCATGATTCAAATGGAAGTACAAGATAATCAAGGAGGTTTTGATGCCTTCTGTGCTGGATTTTCTTATATAATAGCAATAGATAATGACATCGAAAAGGGAGTAAAATACGGGTGTATATCAGCAAGTTTAAATTCAAGAACTATCGGAACAAGACTTTCAATCCCTACTATAGAAGAGATAAAAAAAGTATATGAACAAAATTATTAGAGATCCATTCACTTACTTTCTTCCAAAACTTGATATTCATGGTGAAACAAGCGCCACATGTATAGCATTAATTAATAGCTTTATAAAAGATAATATCAAGCTAAAAAATCAGAAAATAATAATAATCCACGGTAAGGGAACAGGAACATTAAAAAAAGCGACCCATGAACTACTAAAGCACAATAAATGTGTAAAAAAATACTACATAGACGGTATGAACGACGGACAAACAATAGTAGAATTAATAATCTAATACAGATATTTAACAAAAGTATTGACTAAAGCCCCCACAAATGATAGAATAAGAACCCCAATAGAAAATATGCATAACTACGCAGCTATAGCAAAATTTGACCATTGGGGGATCCTATGCTAATATATAGTTACATAAGGGATTCAGGGGGGATTTAGTTATGAAAGGATATATTATTGATTACATTAATGAAAATGAGTTCAAAAAATTAGAAAGAGCATTAAAAAAATATAATATGCTTGCTTATAAAAAACTAAATTTTGAATATTATCCTTCATTAAGAAATGGTAAATTTGTCGGAGAAATGACTTCTCAAAATAAAAAAGCCGGAACGGAAAACTATGAGTTAATATTGCCAAGTGATCACAAATTTGCGCAAGTTCACGGTGATGTTAAATTGATTTATACGGTTTATTTAAAAGAACAAACAATAATGTTAAATACTATAACACCTTCAGACATATTAATTGAAGGTCATAAATCAGAATTAACAACATACAAGGGAATAATGATTTCAAAAGCAAATGCTGCTAAAGATAAATTTAAAATAGACTTATTAAAAAGATTAGAAGATAAATAGGCGTAATACAGCCTTTTTTTATTGCAATTTAAAATATAATAAACTATTATATATCTTAATAAAAACAGAAATAACGGAGTTTTACTAATAGCTGTAAATAAAGTCTTTTTCTAAAAGTTTAGTACAACTTTTAGAAAAAAATATAGTATAATAAAAAAGAAGTGAAAACAAATAATTGAAACTAAATTGGGGTGAACAAAGTGGCCAAAAATAAGATTCAAAAGAAAAAGAGTTTAAATAAAATAACCATTGCGTCGTTTGAAAAAAAACTACAAAAAAATAAGAGTAAAACCTCTAAAAAGAACGAAGAAAAAAAATATGATAAAAATAAAAAGAATAACATTAAAAAAATAGTACCCAAAAAAATAACAAAAGATATAAATAAAAAAGAAAAACCAAAATCAGATATAAAAAAACAAAAATCTATAATCCAAAATAAGGAATTAGAAAACAAGATAGATATTCCAATTATTACGAGGAATAAAAAAAACGAATCTAATCTCATCAACTATAAAGAAGAAGAAATTAAGGAAAAAGTTGAAGAAAAGGTAAAAAATAAATTAGAAGAAAAAATAGACCAAAAAATTAAAGAAAAACTAGAAGAAAGTAATCAAACTAGTATTTCAAATCTATTAACCACAAATGAAAATGGTACTAACGAATCGAGAAAAATAGTAAAAAAAGACGATGTATTTTCTAAAGTTGCTGATTGGTTCAGTAATTTGACAAATGATTTGAATAACAACATAAGAAAAAGAAAAGTAACAAACATCGAAAAAAAACCTAACCAAAAAATTCAAAAAAGAAATAAAGAAGTAGAAGAAGAACCAATAAAGGCGTACCCTAAAAATAAATTCTTAAAAGCTTTAGTAATTTTCCACGAAAACTTATATATTCCTTTCGATACAATTATAGTACTAACGTACATAATACTAATAGTAGGAATGTGCAGAGTCCAAGTAATACCCAGTTCCACAATTAAGTATATTGCTGGAATAGTGGGGTTCCTCTCAATAGTAGCAATCTCTTTAAACAAATACATAAGCGGTAGAATTTTTACATTATTAATCATCTAAATACTAAATTGTACGAATACCAAGAATACTATGTTGTATCATTAGATAATGGAAGAAATAAATCAATATATAATATTAACAACAAAAAAGTCGGTATTGTAGAAGAAAACTCTAAAAACGTTAAGCATGTCCTAAATACAAAGTTAGACCGTGTATCATACGTAGTATATAAGGATCAAGAAAAACTATATAGCGACTTCCTAGACAATAAAACAAGAGCAATAATAGTAAAAGAGAATCAATACAAATACATCCAAAATAACAACATAAACCCTGGTATAAAAGTCAAAATTCTATACAAATTCAATGTAAATACCAAAAAGCAAGGAGAGCAAAAATGAAAATAAAAAGATTTACAGCATATATAATTGACATAATTCTAGTTTATTTTGTTGCCAACGCAATATTCATAATATGTTTCAATAACGATTACAAAAAATTCCAAAAAAGCACAGATGAATATGTAGAAACATTAAAGAAAACCATGAGCAACACTAAAGAAAAACAAAATGCGGAAGAATTAATCGCAGAAACAAATAAAATTAACTATGATTACCTAAAATCTGGTCAAACTCAAACAATAATAGTTTTAACAATAGAAATAATTTATTTTGTCTTTATGCAATATTTTAACAAAGGGCAGACAATCGGAAAGAAACTGATGAAGATTAGAATCAAACAACAAGAAGGGAAAAAACTCGATGCAAGTCAATTCGTCCTAAGAGAAGCAGTACTATTTGTACTACCAGTACAGATAATTGATGTTATATGCCTACTAACGACTAAAATGAATACCTACTTAACAATCAACTCAGTAACTTCAAACATCAACTCTTTAGTAACAATAACTATAATCGCATTCGTCTTATTTAGGAAAGACGAAAGAGGATTGCACGAAATAGTTAGTAAAACAGAAATGGAACAATTATAAAAGGAGAAAAATAATTCTCCTTTTTTTAATAATATGGTAAAATTAATATAATAGGTGATAATATGAATAGTAAAGAAAGCTTTATTAAAACATACGAAAAAGAAATAAAACCACTCAGAGAAGAATACTATAAATCGCAAATCATAAAAGGATTAAACAAATCAATACTTCAAAAGTATATAAAAATAATTAATAATATCCCTTTAGTACTAACAATTATTATCTGCATAATCGGGAAATTATCAATAAAAAGCAAAATAGTAGCTATAGTATTCATAATTGTAATTAGCTATCTACTATCTATTATCAAACAAAAGAATAATATAATAGAAACAAATTACGCATCTGAAATAAGAAAACTAGGCTTTCTATCAATAAGTCAATATGAGAAAAATATAGAGAAATATATTACTGGAGAAAACGGATATTATGCAGAAGTACTAAACAACCTAATTAACAAAAATAATTTCGTTAAAGAAGACACATACGAAGTAAAAGATCTAAAAGGCAATACATATTTAATTTACGATAATAAAAATAACAGCGAATTAATGATAATAAATAACAGCTTAAAAGAATTGCCAAAACTAACCAGAATAAAAGACGCCAACATAAGATATTATCGCAAAGACCCGATTAATAATCGCATAATTTTCAAAACGGATTTGGCAGAATGGTATTATAATATCAACTCAGAGCCAGTATTTAGAACAATTATTCCTGAAAAAAAGATAGAAGAAATAAGCGAATTTAATGTAGCAGAATACGTATCCGATTTTGAAAGATTTATTCAGAAATACAAAGAAAAAGACTCGATAGAAACAGAAAAGAATTTAAAAGAGAGAAAAGACCTTAGAAATAAACTAGCGTCAATCATAACGCTACTAGTAATAAGTATAGTATTTTCATTCATATATAAGGAATATAAAGGAGTATTAGATTTAATATACATACTTCTCATACTAATAACTAATAGCTATCTTATTAAAATATCCAAAATAAGAGGCAACATAGTAAAGAATGAAAATGAGTATATCAAATATATAAACCACAATAAAGATTGTCAAGACCGATTTGCAGAACTAAAATTAGCATTAAATATTCCCAAAGAAACAGAAAAAATATACAGTGACGAAGGAGCAGAATTTCTTGTTTGGAATAACGCCAGATATTTTCATCTGTTTTTAAACCTAATATATTTTAAAATTATCTATATATCTGTAAAAATAAATGATGTAGATTATTACAAGATAGAAGGAGAATACTGCGAATTAAAAATTAAAGGTCAAAAATATATTTTTAAAAAGGAAGCTAAGAATACCTTTGACAAATTACT
>CADCFX010000010.1 GCA_902800945.1 uncultured Erysipelotrichaceae bacterium
CCAAGTAGCAATTGCATAATTTTTTTATTGTTTCTTTTGGTGTTTGATAGAATCAAACTATAATATTTTTTTGTTTTATTATTACCTTCATCAATTACATGTTCCAACAATCTAATATAGGCTTGGTACAATTCATTTAAACGGCCTATGAAAACAATGTATTTCTCAAAGCTCTTGTTCACGTCGCCTTCTTCTAATGCTTTTTTATATGCTTCATATGATTCCACATATTCAGCATAACTTTGATTTACCCATTTTGCCCAATTGCCTGAAACTGCAGCTTCTTTTTTATCTAATTTAAACATACTCATAATTAATCACCGCCATGTATTATAGCACAAATTGATAATAAGTAAAAATTATCGATTAGACATGCAAAGGATTATTGTCGATTTCAATATTTACTTTACTATTATTCATATATATTTCATCTAGTTTTTTTAAAGCATTATTTAATGCTGGCTCTCTTTTATATTTTATTATTATTTGGAATCTATAAATGTTATTAATTTTAAAGACTGCTGCTGTTGAAGGCCCAAGTATTATCGTTTCTTTAGATAGATTGCTATCAAGGTATCTTTTCACTTTCAGTATTTCTTTGGAAGCTAATTCGTATTCTTTAGACGCTATCTTTATACTTGTAATATAGTAATATGGCGGATAATTCAGTTTATGACGGTTTGACATCTCATGGGTATAGAATCGCATGTAGTCATTAGTTTTAACACAACTTAAAGTAAAATTATCAGGGTTAAAGGTTTGAAGTATTACCTCGCCTAATAATCCGCTTCTTCCCGCTCTACCCGATACTTGGTTTAGTAAGGAAAAGGTTCTTTCGGCGCTTCTAAAGTCTGGCATGTTAAGTGTAGTATCAGCATTTATAATACCTACAAGAGTTACAAGAGGAAAATCCAAGCCTTTACTAATCATTTGTGTACCCAATAAAATATCATAGTCGTGATTTTTAAAATGATTTATTATATCTTCATGTGATCCTTTGTTTCTGGTTGTGTCAGTATCCATTCTTATTACTCTGGAATTAGGAAACTCTTTTTTTAATTCTTGCTCTAATTTTTCTGTTCCTAATCCGCGATCGTCTAAAGACTTTTCTTGACATTCTGGGCACATGTCACTTTTTATTACTGTATAGCCACAGTAATGGCATCTTAAATTATTTGTGCTTTTATGATAGGTAAGGGCGATATCACAATATGGGCAAGTATAAGTATATCCGCAATTTTTGCATGTAACTACTGTAGAATATCCCCTTCTATTTAATAATAGTATTATTTGTTCTTTCTTTTCTAAACGTTCTTTAATCTTTTCTTTCAGTAATGAACTAAATATAACATTTCTTTTTTTTAGTTCAATCGACATATCTACAATATCTACTTTAGGGAGAATGGCACTACCTATTCTCTTCTTCATTTCAAGATATTTATATACACCTTTTAAAGCTCTGGCCATGGTTTCTAAAGAAGGAGTGGCACTACCTAATATTAAAGGAATGTTATGATATTTCGATCTAAATATCGCCATGTCTATGGCGTGATAACGCGGATTAGAATCTTGTTTATATGTATCACTATGTTCTTCATCAATAATGATTATTCCTAGGTTATCAAGGGGAGTAAAAATAGCGCTTCTTGTTCCTATTACTATATGAACTTCTTTACGATATATTTTTAGATATTCATCATATTTCTCTCCATCTGACAAGGCACTGTGAAAAATGGCCACATCATTACCAAATCTATCATAGAATTTGTTAATTATTTGTGTAGTTAAAGATATTTCTGGAACTAACATAATGGCATTTTTTCCTTTTTTTATCACCCTATCAATTAATTGCATATATACTTCTGTTTTACCCGAACCAGTTACGCCGTGGATAAGATAGGTATCTTGTTTGGTTAGATCAATTGCGTTAAGAACATTTTCTTGTTCTTTACTTAGGGTTATTTTCTCTTCTTCTTTTTCCTTTTTATTGATACGATATATTTGTTCTTTGACAATGGTAATTAGATTCTCCTCTTTTAGAGCTTTAACTACACTAGGAGAAATAGAACTTTTTAGTTGTCTTTCAATTTTCAATATATTTATAGCTTCTATTTGTTTTTTGGCAGTTTTATGTTTATTTATATATTCCTTAATGGTATTGCCGTCGGCGATTAGTTCAATATATTCTAAATATTTTGAATAGTCTTTTTGTTTTTTATCTTTTACTTTTAGAGAAGATGGTAGCATAGTTTGATAAGCTGCTATTTTAGTACAGAGAGTTTTTTCTTGTAAATAAGAACCTAGTTTTAACATTTCTTCGTTTAAAACCAAGTATTCATCCACAATGGATTCTATTTCTTTAAGATCGTATTCAGAAGTATAAGAAGGTAATATATTAACTATAAAACCATTAATAATTTTGTTTGTAAATGGTACTCTTACTTTCATTCCTTTTTTTATCTTAGAGATAAGAGCTTCTGGAACGATATATGTAAAAGTTTTATCAACTGCTTTAGAATTGTACTCTATTAATACCTCTGCATACATTTGTATCACCTTTTATTATGATAGCATAATAAAAAGAACTTTAATAGTTCTTTTTATTAAGGCACTTAGGTCCTAGTATCACTTTTCCCCGTAATTAAATTAAGGCATCTAACCCCAATTTAATCATATCGTCTAGCGATTTTTCTCTTTCTTCGATAGTTAGAATTTTATCGCTAAACTTTGAATCAACAGCTGTAACTATTGCTGCTGCTTCCCTTTTGAAACTATTCGCAACGTGTATTAAAGCATAAGCTTCCATTTCTTCTCCTAGAACATCTAAGTATTCTGGGACACGTTTTACAATAGCTTCGTCATCGACGTATGGGCCAAATACTTCTGTAGTCATTATAGCTCCAACATGAATCGGTTGCTTACTCTCTTCGGCTCTTTTAATGATTTTGTTAGTAAGATTCATACTTGGTGTTACAAGATGTTCTTTAAAACCATTATAGGAGAAAGCAAAGTTTGCTTCGCTCCACACCTTGTCAGCAACGATTATTTCTGGAATTTCAACTTTTGGATTGACTACTCCACAAGTACCTATACGAATTATTTTTTGAACGTTGTAATAGTAGAACAGTTCAAAGCAATAAATTCCCATAGAAGGTAATCCCATACCAGAGCCCATTACTGTGATTCTATTGCCTTTATAGTATCCTGTATAGCCAAGCATGTTTCTTACTGATGTTACTAATTTAGCATCAAAGAGAAACTTTTCTGCGATATACTTAGCTCTTAGAGGATCCCCCGGCATTAGAACTACTTCAGCAATATCATCTTTTTTAGCATTGATGTGAATCGGCTCCTTTTGAGGTTTCATATTATCAATCCTCCTCTATGATTTCATTATACATCCTTTACATTCGGTTTTGTAAAACAAAAACATTCCATTTACACTTTTGCTTTACATTGTATTTCCGTTTTAAAGCATTTAAAAAGTACGGCTTTTCGTCGTACTTTAATATTACATGCGCCTTGATGAGGTCATTTCCATCGATTCATAATAGGCCATTTTTCGCTGATTTTCTATTTTTTTCATTTGCATTTGGTTTTCTATTATTCGGAGTTTTTCGAGAAATAATTGCTCTTTTTCATAACTCAAATATTTTTTATATCTATTTTCTAATATTCCTTTAACCAATTTTGCTTCGTCTAAGACTATGTCTGCTGCCGAGTCATCACTAGATTCATCATCTTCTAACACTCTTAGTGCTAGTGCAACTAAACGGCGGAAGTATTTTTCAAATTTCATAGAGAGGATTCTATCTATCATTTTTTTGTCAACTATAGTAACTTTTGTAACTTTTAACAAGTTATGGGCATTATCTTTGGGAGAAAAATCATATCCTTCATACTGGTTGATATGAGCGACATTAATACTATCGATATTTTTAGTTACTTTATAGTTTGACATTTTTTCACCCTCTTACTTAAATAAATCAGGACGACGTTTTTTTGTTTTTTTTATGCTTTCTTCCTGACGCCATTTGTTAATTTTGGCGTGATCACCAGAAGTTAATACCTCTGGCACTTCCATTCCTCTAAACACTCTTGGTTTAGTGTAGGTTGGATAATCTAATAAATAATTATGATTAAACGAATCTTCGAGATGGCTTTGTTCATTAATAACTCCTGGTAACAATCGTACTATTGAGTCGACCAAAACCATAGCGGGTATTTCTCCACCAGTTAGCACATAATCACCAATACTTATTTCTATATCGGCTAAAGATCTTATTCTTTCATCAAAGCCCTCATAATGGCCACAAATAATTATCAAGTGTTTTTCTTTGCTTAAATCATAAGCATTTTTTTGTTTATATGGGATGCCATCTGGAGTTAGGAGTATTACTTTTGAATCTTTAGTTTTTAACTCCTCTACGCAGTTGAATATAGGCCCCGGAGCTAGAACCATCCCGGCTCCGCCACCATATGGAGTGTCATCTACTTTTTTATGTGGATCATCACTATAATCCCGGAAGTTCACTATATTAATGCTAACTATATCATTTTCAACAGCTCTTTTTATAATAGACTCGTTGAAGATATTGTCAAACATATTGGGAAAAATAGTTAAGATGTCTATTTTCATAATATCAGTCCTTTAGCATTCTCCGTAGTTATTTCTTTTTTTTCTTTATCTACTTTTTTAATAAAATGGGAATTATTAGGAATGTAAAAATCTTTTGCAGCAGATACTGACAATAAGTCATTGCCGTTATTATATACTATTTCTTTAACTCGTCCTAATTTTTCTCCATTTTCGATAATAACATAATCAACTAATTCTTCTAATATATATTCTTCTTGGGAGATTTTCATATCCTCTTCCTTGATATATACAGGTTTGCCTTTGTACTTTAAAACTTGATTTATATCATTATAGTTTTTTAAAGTAATCATTTCAAATATTTTGTGATGGCGATAACCGGTTATTATTTCTTTTTGATTATCTATATAAATAGGCATTCCTGGGATAAAGACTTTCTCTTTGGCTGAAAAATTACTAAGTAAGCGTAATTCACCTTTAATTCCATGAGTATTGACAATTTTACCTATATATAACATTATACTACTTCTTTCTTTAATTATTCTTATCTAATTCATACAGTATTATACTGGTTGCCACTCCAACGTTAAGGCTTTCACATTTGGAACTCATAGGGACATAAAAGTATTCGTCACATTTAGATAGTATTTCTTCTTTTACTCCACTGCCTTCGTTACCAATTATTATAACATACTTATTTGGCAATTCTAGATTATCAACTAATTTGCCGCCATTTACATTTGTCCCAAATATTTTGTAATTATTAGTTCTTAATTCTTCTATATAAGATATTAAATTCTTTTTAACAATATTGATATTAAATAACATTCCTTCGGAAGCTCTGACTACTTTGTCATTATACAAATCAACAGTATGTTCAGAAACCACTATGGTATCGATATTAAAAGCCACAGCGCTTCGAATAATTGTCCCTAGATTTCCTGGATCTTGAATATCATCCAACATTAATACCTTTTCCCCTATGTTACTGGGTGTAATCATTCTACAAATGCCAATGATTGACTGGGGATTGCTCATACCGCTTATTTTTTTGATTATGTCATATGTTACATAGGTTGTTGGCACATCGAAGCAGATATTATTATCTTCTGTTTTTATAACTTCAAGTAAATTGTTGGTTTTATATGCTTCACTTACCAGATGATCTCCTACTACAATAAATTTTTTTTCTTCTTCGCGATACTTTTTTTGTAATAACTTTGTATATTTTTTTACTTTTTTATTATCTAATGACTTTATTATTTCTATATTATTCAATTCTTAACCTCTTTCTAGCCTCTTTATAGTTTGGATATCTTAATGATACTTGATTCCAAAAGCGACTGCTGTGATTTCCTTCATAAAAATGACATAATTCGTGAACTATTACATAATCAATTAAATCTATGTCTTTTTTTAATAATTCTGTATTTAGGGTGATTATTCTTTTGGTTACGTTGTTTACACCCCAACGGCTGGTCATTTTTCGCACTTTAACAGAGAACTCAGGTATGTTATTAAATCTTGGTAGTAAACAATCTATTCTTTCTTTAAAAATCTTTAAACATTCTTCTTTATACCATTTATCAAAATTCTTTTCATTTTTAGTGTATAAGATGTTTTCTTCCCAATATGTATTTTTTATTCTTTCGTCATATACAATGGTAATTGGGGTGCCTAAATATCGAAAAATGATATCGTTTTTTTCTTTTCTTTTTATTTTATCATACATTTTTTTAAGTGGTTCTTGATTAGCTTTTATCATTTTTATTATTTCTCTTTCCGAAATAAATCTATTACAGCTAACATATAAGGTATCATTTTTGAAGCGAAAATAAATATTTTTATTATTCTTTCTTGTAATCTCAACAGGAAAAGTTTGAGAACCAATATCCACTTCCATAAAACCACCTAGTACTATAATAGCACTTTTAGAGAGTGAAAAAAAGCATTAACGAACAATATTATTGCTCGAAAATGCCTAAGGTTTCTCTTTCTGTAATAATCATATTTTTTCTTTTTAAGGCTTCAGTAATAGCTGTATAGGAATCTTGAAATGTTCCAGATAAAACTATAGGATTTTGACTATCTTTTAAAGATCTAAAGATATCAGGATCATCCAGTGGAATAATATAAAACTTGTAATTAATTAGATTGTCTTTTACTGTTACAATATTTCTAGTATTTATTGTAAGGTCTTTTTCTTTTATTATATTAATTAGCTCTCTATTAATTTGACGGTAGTTATCAGTTATGTTTCTATAATTAATACTATAGCCTATATTTAGTTTTAGATAAGAATTATATTCTAAATAGACAAAATTAGCTACGTTAGAAATGAGTTTATTCCACAATACGTAGATTGTTTTGGTATATTGATAATTCTTTCCTTTTTCAGATGTCTCCTCCACAAAAGAGATGATTTCTTTTTGTTTTTCCTGGTTATTATCTTCAAATGCTTCTGTAGTTCCTTTTGAATTTTGATATTCGCTTAAAGCAAATTCCTCTATTTCTTTTAAAGCGCTTACAGCGTCTTGAAGTAATATATATCCCGCATTCATATTAATTTGTTTTAGAGTTAAGTATGATAAGATGTCATTTTTTATATCTTCCCAAGCGCTATCGGAAAGATTTTTTTCAAGTTCGCTCAAATGATTACATAGTTCTTCCTCTTGGAAAAGGTAATCTTCTCTTGAAGAAGGGATAACAAAAGCTCCAATACGGGAATAGAGCTCTCTCCTAATATTTATAATATTATCAGAAAATGATACTTCTTCTGCCGCTTCCGTATCTTCTGGTCTGGCAAAAAAATCATAGTCTTCAACAGTATCGATACTGTATGGAAGTGTATTTAACTCTTTTTGAGTATAATTCTTTTTAATTATTTCTTCTTTTAATTCATTATATATTTTCTCGTATTCATCGTGAGATCCACAATTTAGATTGGTGTAAGTTCCATCTAGGTTATCTCTAATTATAGAGAAAGAACCAACAGAGTTTTTTTCTTCAGTATCTAGTTCTGTCAAATCAACATACCATATCGTGTTTATCTCCTGCCCTTTATAGGGAACAGAGACAAAGCGCGTTACACTTGCGGTATGAAATTTATTATCAGGGAATTTTAACAGAATTATTTTGCTATCCATCACACACACCTCTATTATGTTATACATTATAACATATATATTGTTTATATAGTTAAAAAAGTATTAGCTGTCTAATACTTTTTTCTACTTAAACTCCTTCTTTCTCTTCTTTTTTTAATGAGAGAGTGAGATAGTGCATAGATAATTCATCTATTCGAGGGAAACCACTATCTTTGCTTCCCCAATCTTTATAATATGGCCGATCGTCTATTATTTGATGATAAACTAACCTTACCTTATCTGAGATACTTTTACTTGATATTGTTTGTAACAATTCGTTACCAAATATATTATCTCCTGACATATATGCTTCTCTGGCAATTAATAAAGTCAAGATATCTTGGTTATCTTCAGATAATTGTTCCCAAACGTTTGCATATTCTTTCTGAGCAATAAGTGACCTTAAGATATCTTTGATATCTTCAGGAAGTTGTTCCGGTTTTTCTTCATTACCTAAATTTTTAATGATTTGGTCTACTATCTGCAAAATAGTCTCTTGGACATTTTCTAGTCCAAAGTTGTACTTATTTATAAGAGCTTGTTCTGAAAAGACAAGATTGTTAGTTTCCAGTTCGTTAGATTGGTCTTTTTCACAAAGATACGAAATGGTAGAAGAATACTCTGACTTAATATTTTCTCTTTGTGTTAACGCTGATGCGAGAGAATAGTATTGGCGAGACAAATGATATTCTCCCAGACCTTTATATGTTCCTCCGAGAACTGCCAAAACGTTGGATAAGTTTTGAGGACGGTCTAAATAGTGTAACGCTAACAATCCTGATTGACGCGCTCCACTATAGTCCCCTCTTGCTAGTTTTGAATTCAAATCAGATATAGCGCTACAATAATCGAAAGTTGCAATGTGAGGAGAGTATTTTAAGACAAGTCTTTTTTCTTTCCCTTCCACCATGACGTATGTTGATATATCTTCATAATCTTCTTTAATTATTATTCGTAAATCATTCAATCTGGCTTCTGACATTGGAGGAAGTACTATAATGTCTTTTCTTAACATCAAATTCATATGTAATACCCTTGCATAGTCTTCAGGTAACTCAGGTTCCTTAGAATACTCTTCTTCTAATTGCGATGAGGATGTTGAAATCGGTGTTTGTTGCGGTTCGGCGAATATTCCTAAAGAGTTTTCCTGATCCTCAAAGACACCCATTACTGTCCCTAATTCTTGGTTTATTGATACTGCTATTGTGTGTAAGCTGTAATATAGACTTGACAACCCTAATTGATTGCCATTGTAAGCTCTTGCTGCACCTTCTAAATAACCCTTAGCATCTAGGGAGAAGTCTCGATTTTTAAACTTTGGCAGATCTTTTTCTACCCTTACAAACTCTTGATTTTCTCTTTCACATATATCTATAAGCGTTCTAAAGTAAGATATATATGTACTATTATCTGTTCCAAGATAAAGGCTTATATATGACAAAACAATCTCTATATTATCACAGCTTTTTAAAACTGTTATAATATCAGATACAGTTATGTTATCTTTTTTTAATTCGTATAAATCTCTTAGTAATATATAAATAGGATCATTATCTTTTGGGTTATTCTCTTCTCTTACTGCAAATGCTGCAGCTAATAAGTAATTATCATTATTTAGCGCTTCAGTTATGCTATGGGCTTTTGGTGTTATTGGAGTGGGGATAGCCCTACCTTTTTTTATATTTATAATAATTTCAGAAATTCTTAAAACCGTCTTTTCCTGATAGCTAAGTAACTTGTGGTATTCAATCGTTTTCAAGTATTCAACTATTTCTTCGTATTTCTTCTCTTTTACCAGATTCAGAATCTTTTTTTCTTTTATTCTTTTATACTCTGTTGCTGCTACAACAAGCTTAGACAAGATGACATCGGTTGTTGAGGGACTATTTTCCTTTTCTTCTTTTATATTTTTCAGCTTTTCTTTAACTTCATTAATGGATCCTTCGCTAATTAAATCTCTAATTGTATTGGAAAAACTTTCATTTGATTCTGTTGTTTTTAAAATCTGAGCAAGTCCCCCGCTTCTAATATCCTTAAACCACGACTTGAAATCCTTTGGAAGCACTATTATATGGTCTAATAGTGAGACAAAAGCAGCAGCGTCAGATATGCAATCCGAATCATTTGTATCTCTTAGCACCCTGATATAATCCCAAACTTCTGGGTAATCCTTTTCATTGATTATCAATAAAATAGCTTTGTAGCTTGCTTCTATACTTATTTCATCTATATCAGGCGATGCTATTCTAATGCACAGCTGATAACACTTTTTTGATTGCTCAGGGACCAGATAGGGTCCCTTTTCAAACAATTCTTTTCTTCCTATAAATGAATAAACACCTGGTTTTTTTCTTGCGATAAAGCTCTTCTCCACAAATTTGGATATATAATGCTTTGAAAAACCAGCTTCAAGCAATTCCTTTCTACTATATATAACTTCATTTCCTTTAGGAATCGGTTTGTTTAAAATCAATTCAATTAGTTTATCTCTTTCTTCTTCATAACATTTCATTTTATTTCTCCTTTTTGTAACATACAATACCCTATTCAATTATAGTTGATAATTCAAAGTGTTTTCAATATTTTTTGATATAAAAAGAAGTATTAGATATCTAATACTTCTGGGCTATATAATTTCTTATATAGTTTTGAGGTCTTCATAAGTTCTTCATGATTACCTGAAGCACTTACTCGACCTTTTTCGATACAATAGATAACATCGGCATCCATAATAGTGGAAAGACGATGGGCAACTATTATAATTGTATGATCTTTTACAAGGTTATCTATTGTTTTCTTTATGTATTCTTGAGACTCGTTGTCTAAAGCACTGGTAGCTTCGTCAAAAAGAATAATTTTTGTATTCTTTAACAGCGTTCTCGCTATAGCTATTCTTTGCTTTTGACCTCCTGACAAGTTTACACCACCTTCACCTATTAGTGTTTCATATTGATTAGGCAAAGACATAATATATTCGTCAATATAAGCTTTTTTACAGACTTCTCTTACTTCTTCTAAAGTAACATCTTCTTTTACTACTTTAAAATTATCCATTATTGTAGTATTAAATAAAAACGGAGATTGTCTAATTACAGAAATATTATCTCGCAAAGATTTTTCTGATAATTGTTTAATATTGATATCATTGATTTTTATTGTCCCTTTTACACTATCAAAATATCTTAATAATAGGTTAAATAATGTAGATTTTCCTTCTCCGGATTTACCTACTATAGCTATTTTTTTATTTGGTTTTAAATTCATTGTTAAACCCTTTAATATTAATTCTTCATCATCTCGATACTTAAAATAGACATTGTTAAATTCTATTTCGTAATTATTTCCTTTTAATACTCTTTTACCAAATTGTTCATCCAAGTATAATTCATTACCAATCAATTCGTCTATTCTTTTCAAAGATACGGTTACTTTATTAAAGCTAACACCAAATTCTGAAAGAGATTCTACTACCTCATCTATTCGCCAAATATACTTTTCAACCACTATAAAGGATGCAAAAGTTATTAACCCTTGAAAGTATTGGTGTCCTAAAGTAAATAGTATTACAAATTGAATTGTAAAATAGAATAGATTATTAATGATGTAATAAATACTTTCGTTTTTACCAGCTTCTTTTTCTTTGTTAAACAAAGAATCAATACGCTTAAAAACTCGATTGTTGATGTTTCCTTTAATGCCTAAAGCTTTTATTTCTCTTATACCAGATATATTTTGAGTAGCAACTCTTACATATTCGTCTGCTTCTTTTTTAATATCCTCATTAATTCTTTTTAATTTTGGATAATAGATGTTAGAAAGAACAAACATTACAACACATAATATAATTAGTTCTATACCAACTGATAACGAAATTGTAAATGAAATAACAACGATAATTATGGCAATTATTAAACGGCAAGTAAGTTTTATCAGCTTTTGCAATAATTCCAATACTCTATCTGGATCTGTATACATCCTATTAATGAATTCTCCAACACCTATTTCTTCATAGGCGACAGCTGGTAGATTACTTACTTTTCGATATAAGTCTTTGTTAACGTTACTCATAAATTTCTTTTCTAATTTATTATAGATTAAATCGACTGGTAAGGAGATTAATACCCAACATAGGATAATAACCCCACTCCAACAAACTAGGTATATGATAAATCTTTTTTCATTCCCTTTAGAAATGGCCTCGAGAGCATTAGCCCATATAAAAGCATTTAAAAGGGGTTCAAAGTATCTCAAAATCGAAAAGACTAAATAAATTGTAAATAGTAATTTATCCTCTTTTAAGTACCGAAACAGTATTTTGAAATGTTTCAGTCTTTTCATATTCTTCCCTTTCTATAAAGGAAATGAATTAAAATAAAGTTCTCACAGGAAATAGTATTTCGTGAGAAAATAACATTATTTTTCTGTTCACGTCCTCTAGTCTAATTGTTTTATTTTGAATTCTATTGCCCATTTTCTCACTCCTCTCTTTCCATAAAATTCCTCATCAATATAACACCAAAAAAAGATAGTGTCAACTTTTAATGGTTGACCCTATCTTTTTATTATTCTTTTTATTTTTCTTAAAAGGTTATATATCTTAGCCTTAGAATCTATATCAAGGATGTATGATCCTAGCAATTCTTCTACATAGCCGCCAAAACCCTTTTTAAATTCATATACTCCATAATCTTTACCTTTAGGGTTAAATACGTCTTGTATACCATAGAAATTATATCTTCTGTAGCCATTATCCGCTGCATACTTTATGATTTCCCATTGGAGACGATATTGGCCACAGTATTTCATATACTCTTCATACGAGCCACTAAACAAATATACTATTTCATCACCATACAGGATAAACATAGCAGCTGACAAAGGAATAACATTTCCTTTTTCAGCTTTTAGAGCTTCTGTTTCTTTTATTTTATTCTCATTAGATTCTAATTGTTTTTTATACTCTTCTTTTTTCTTACGATTTGAAGAAGAATCTGACAATTCATTTATTTTCCTGTTGTACTCTTCTATTTCCGCTTTCAAATTAGAGATGTATTCATCGCAGTTTAATTCGCATATTTTAAAAACCACATCTTTCCCAAAAGCATCATACATATCTTCATAGTATTTCAATGTCTTATCTTGGAACTCTCTTCTATCACATGTATCTTCAGTTATTTTTTTAAATTCTTGTAATTGGTCTTTGTTTAAATCTCGTATGTTTAATTTGAACTTGGAAATCGTTTTGTTGATATTATTTCTAGTACTACTACGAAATTCTTTAAATAGTTCCTCTGAACTTTTTCCGTTAATGTCAAGACAGTAGCACCATTTTACTTGAGCGCCATTATCATTGTAGTAATACCCTAGTTTTTCCAAATTTTTTGCTATCGGGCGATTATCTACTTCACCAGTTTCTTTGGCATCCATATCGCGCGAAACATTTACAATATAAGGATCTATAATTATTCTAAGAGCGTCTTTCTCTTTTAAAAACTTCTTAAGCTCCTCGGTAAAAAAATTTAACAACTCTGTATCAGAATAATCCATAATATATCCTTTGTAGCTTTCAAAAGTTTTTTTACCCCAAAACCTATGTCCGGTATCAGCGATAAATGCCGCCGCTAATACCTTACCTTTTTTATCTTTTACACCAACTAAATAATTTTCTTTTCCTTCTTTTTCTATTCTATCCCTCATCATAGTTGTTTGAAAGAAATTTTTTTCGGGCCTTTGATCAACAAATCTCGTGAATTCTTCATCTTTTAACAAAGTAAATTTCATAATATCACCGATATTATTATACAATAGTTTTAGCAAAAGAAAAAGACCTCCAGACGGGGTCTTATTGACTTAAATCAGTATATTTTTGTAGCAAATCATTGTAGGTTGGGTTTGTTTCCAGATGCAAATATGGATATGCCGCATTATATTGCTCAATTATTAGTTTTATCTGATAATATCTATTTTTTTGTTCGTTTGCATTCATATAATCAAGGTTTGCACTCATTTTAGTAATATCATTTTTTAACAGACCTAGAATTTCCTCAGTAATTTTATTCATTTGTTCAACTGCTGCTTTATTAAAGCTATTATCTTCAGGAATAGCACTAAATGTATTATAAGCTTTGTTATAGTCTTTAGCATTATAGTAGTTTAAAGCGTCAAAGTAGCTCGTAGATGTCTCTTTTAAATGACTTAACCTCTCTTTGATATTGTTATAATCGACCTCACTTAATAGTTCTGCTTCGTTAAATTTTATGCTTCTTAAACTATTAAGGTATTCGTCTAAATCAAGTATTTTGTTATCATATTGTATTTCAGTAGAAGAATTCTTTATAATATCATCAATTATTTTTTCTATTTGTTTTAACACTATACTATTTATTTCTGACATTTTTTCAGGATCAGAGGAGTTATCAACCAACATTTTTTCTATATTATTTTTTTCTCTTGTTTGGTAGTAATTATTAAGCTCGGCAGAAAAATCTAATTCCTCTATTGGTGGGTCGTCTTTAGTATGAATAGTAATTGGCTTTATTATTACTTTCTCTTTGCTTTTATCCATTCTGGCATAAGATACCATGATGGCAACGATAATTACGAACATAACAACAATGAAGGCTAATCTAGCGCTTTGAAAATGAGCTCTTTTTTCTTCTTTCTTTCTAGCGGCCTCAATTGCGTCCGTGTCAATAGTAGTTAAATCTTCTTGCTCATTTGGTAATTCGGCGCCAGTGTTATCCAAAGCATCTTCTTCATCATCTGGTTTTGTTTCGACATTAGTTTCCTCATTACTTATATTCTGATAGGGATTAAAGTTAGTGCTAACATCATCGTAGGGATTAGAATTTATTTCTTCTAATTCCGGTTCATAAGAATCGCGTGAAAGTTCTTCTTTATAAATTGGCAGTTCTAGTTCATCTACACTATCAATTTCTTGACTGTTAATTTGTTTTTCTTTGTTGGTTTCAGAAATGTCAGGGAACTCAAATCCTTTCATAAGTATCACACCTTTTTATCTTTTTAAGTATAGCATAATTTTTCTTAAAAATATATATTTATGCCAAATAAAAAAACTACTATTCTTCTGTAGTTTCTTCTTCTACTTTTACTACTTCTTTGCCTTTGTAGTATCCGCATTTTGTACATACTCTATGTGGTCTTAATGTTGCTCCACATTGTGGACAAACTGTTAAAGCCCCAACTTCTTTTTTCAAGTGAGTACGACGCATTCTTTTTTTTGTTTTACTTGTTCTTCTAAAAGGAACTGCCATGATTTCACTCCTTCCCTTCTTTTTCAAGTAGCTCTATCAAAGGAGCTAGTCTTGGACTTTCATTAGTCTTCTTTTAATAATTCCCAACCCTCACCTTTTAATTCATAGTCCTTTTCAGGGTTAACTCTAAGGCTGATGGGAACCTCTAGAACAATATTTTGCCATAAAATATCAATAATATCAAGTCTTTTCGACTCGTTTTTATCATTTTCTTCTGTGTTTTCCCCTAATACCTCGTTAATATGTATGTCTAATGGGTAATCAACCGGTTCAAGGGTTAAAGAATCCTCTAAAACCATAACTCCTTTAACATCACATTCAAATACTATTTCGTTAGTTACACTATAATAAGCGCGCCCCTTTACAGTAATATTGTCTAATTTTTTTATTGGGGTCTTTTTGATGTATGATTCATCAAATGATATTACATCATCGATGACTATTCCTTTCTCATCTATCTTAGCTAAATCTATATACATATTATCACCTGCTAACTATTCAATTATAGCATATTGTACTATTTAGATAAAGATGTCAAATAATTATACAGATTAATTCTGATTAGATATGATATAATAAATTATAGTAAGGAATGATGATATGAAAGTAATTGGTATTGTTGCAGAATATAATCCTTTTCATAACGGTCATTTATATCAAATTAATAAAATCAAGGAATTATATCCCGATTCATTATTAATATGTGTTATAAATGGTTATTTTATGCAACGAGGCGAAGTGTCTATATTATCAAAAGAGGATAAAGTTAATATAGCTTTGGATTATGGAATAGATATAGTTATTGAATTACCTTTCGTTTATGGAACACAATCTGCCGATATTTTTGGGTATCAAGCTATCAAGTTATTAAATAGTTTAAAGATTGATGTGTTATGTTTTGGGAGTGAATCTAACGATCTAGAATTATTAGAAAAAATTGCAGATACTCAGTTAAATGACAAGGAATATGAAATGAGAATAAAAGAATACCTAGACAAAGGCCTTAATTATCCGACTGCTCTTGCTAAAGCCCTTAATATGGAAGTGTCTGTTAATCAACCTAATGATTTACTCGGAATATCATATATTAAAGCTATAAAAAAGATTAATAAAAGGATTAAACCATTAACTATTCAAAGAACTAACGATTATCACGATTTAACTAGTGATGATAGTATTATAAGTGCCAGTAATATAAGAGAAAGAATTTCTAATGAAGAAGCAATTGATAAATATGTTCCTGAAGGTGTTTTTGAAAGAATACTAAGGGTAA
This sequence comes from uncultured Erysipelotrichaceae bacterium, assembly GCA_902800945.1. Taxonomy (GTDB): domain Bacteria; phylum Bacillota_I; class Bacilli_A; order RF39; family UBA660; genus Coprovivens. The sequence continues at coordinate 16,291 of CADCFX010000010.1, forward strand.
ACAAGCAAGATGTTTATGATTTGTTAAAGTTTAAAATTCTTACCGATAAGGATTTATCTATCTATCTAGATGTAGATGAAGGAATAGAATTTAGAATATTGAAGTTTATAAAGATGTCTAATACTTATGATGATTTAGTATTTAATTTAAAAACTAAAAGATATACATATAATAAGCTTAATAGAATGTTAATACATTTACTAGTAGGACTAACCAAAAAAGATAATCTTGAATTAAAGTTAGATTATTTAAAAATACTTGGTTTTAATAGTAAGGGACAAGATTATATAAAGAAAATTAGAAAACAGATAGATTTACCTACCAAGGTTAATAGGGACTCTTTAATATACAAATACGAATTGCTGGCGGCTTATATTTATGAGCAAATAACTGGATGTAAGTGTTATCAATACGATTATAAGAATATTCCAACGAAAAAAGATCTATAAAGATCTTTTTAGTTGGAATTATTTTCCTAGATAAATGTTTTTAAAATCATAATTGTAGTATTCTCTATTGGTTGTGGTTGTATCTTTGCTATATTTTTCCACCATAAAATAATTGCTATGTAATTCTAGAAAAGTATCTTCTGGAATTTCAATTTTTTCGTTTGAAAGAATATTATAAATATAATTATGATTCTCTCCTTTATATTTTAAGAAAATACTATATGGAGAATAATTAGTTACATCATCTATTAAATATCGATTATTATTAATATCATATAAACTTGTTTTTTTATGATTAGTTATTAATAAATATTTTTTTTGTTGCGATAATAATCTTTGAGTTATATTATCAGAATAATAAATAATACTATCATTTTCACACGGAATAATAGATGTATTTTGATATTTGAGACCATATTTTATTTCTGTTATATCTAGGCAGTATTCTTTTTGTGTTTCTAATAATGACTCAATATTTTTATATGATAAAGATTTTAAGTTCGCTTCGTTCACACTTGTTTTAGAATCTATTAATTCGTCGTAAACTTCATCATTTATGAGGATTTTATCATTATCTAAATATTCTACATATATTTCTTCTAATGATTTTTTAGTATTGAACGGGACGGATTCTCCTTTTTTATTTATATGAAAAATAGTATTATCCTGATAAAAGGTATTAGGAGCTATTTCATATATTCTTTTACTATTATTGCTAGTTAAGACTTCGCCAGTAGTACAATTAGTTATTAAATACTTATAATTATCATTTATAAGACAATAGTTATTATTCCCAGGAAATAGTATATTTGTAGTTTCTAAGACAAAATGATTATACTCTTTTTTATTGCTTTTATAGCCATAGTTACCGTCATAACTGATTATTCCTTGTTCTTCCTCGTCGATATATGTGAAATAATGCCCACTAATGGGTTTCTTATCCTCTATCCTAATATTATCTTTTATCATCTTTTTACCATGATATAATTTATCTCCGATTATCCACGAATTTGTTTCGGGATAGTAATATATTCTATTTTGGCTTTTATATATTATTTCTCCATTATTGTTAACAATATAGTAAAAGAGATCATTATTACTTTTTTTAGTGATTATATGAAATGAGTTATAATCAGCAATATAGTTTGTGATATTATCAATTACTACTTGACCATTTGTGCTTATTAGTTTAAAAGGAGTAGAATTGGAATAATCTTTAACAGGAATTAGTTTATTGTCGATATAATCAGAATTATATACTATTGCATCTATCTTATTTATAAATGATTCTTCTTTGTAAGGCTTCTTTGAAGCCGCTAATTTCTGTTTAGAAGGATTATTTAAACAATATGATATGAGTAATACCAATGAAAAAAACAAGACGAGGAAGCGAATAATGGTAAAAATGTTATTTGTTTTGTTGTCTTGTCGAGTTTTTTTGCTTTCTTTAGGAATTGGTTGAACATCTAGTAACCTATGACAATTAGAACAAATACCATCATTCAAAGAGTTCTTATGATTACAATTAGGACATCGTTTATATTTAGCCATAGTAATCACCCTCTATCCTTTTGTCTTGTTTTGTTTTAGTTTAAAACCAAAGATTGGTTAGTTTCCCATCTTTTTTATACACTTCGTCCATTAAAACAACGTTTTGGAAGAAGTTAATAACTCTTGTTTTACTATATTTTCTCATAACTACTCCACCATAGTGGTTTAGAGATTCGGCAACATAGAAATGTTGGTCATCTATACCTATTAATATAGCAATATGACCACTTGTGCTAAATAAATCACCAACTTTAATTAGCCCAGAATTAATTAAGCTTGTACTCATATAGCGGAAATCACCCAAATCAGTTAAATCGTAGCTTCCTCCTACTGGACCAGCACCCTTATCTCCAACATCAAAGCCGCCGTTTAATAAAACCCACGAAACAAATCCAGAACAGTCTAGACCATTTGGATAATATAGATTCCGATAAAAATCAGGAGGGTCATCTTGCCAATTAATCATCTTGCATCCCCACATTTGTGGCCCTTGCATAGTAGCTATTATGTCTTTGTATTTTGTTTCACTTAAGTATAGTCCCTTGTGATAGTAACGTCCTTCTCCGTCTACATAATGGCGACCGGTTTTATATAGTCGGCCATTTTCCCAATAATAAGCAATACGACGTGGAAACTCCATAGTTATAAAACGTGCAGCTTCGACCACAGAAGCTCTAGTTCCATATTCTACTTCGTTCATACGATAGTTTAGTATCTCATCAAGTAATTCAGCTTTTTCGCCATTGTATTCTTTACAAGAAAGATATGGTTTATCTAGATTAAACATTTCAGGTCTTTCAGTAATAACACTTGTTACTACAATTTTAGTATTACCTATCAATATATCATTGCCGTAAATACTTATATTAAAGGTTCCTTCAATATTACCTATTATTTTATTCTCTTTAATCACTAAATTGGGATTATCGCTTTTTATTTCTATCTTTGGATTATTAACCTTTATGATGCTATTACTTAAATCTAGCGATGAATTTAGTGGCAAATAATATATTTTTTTAACATTAATACCAGCTACATAATTATCAATTGTGAATTCTGAGGAAACATTATTTTTCCCATCTTTAAAATAGAACTTGTAAGGAGCCAATTCATTTTGTAAATAGCAAGTTTCATTTTCTATTTTTTTAAAACTTATATTATCATCTTTTTCTAACATACCACATTCAATAGCGTTAGATGATGGCTTAATGGCTATATTTACTTGACCTTTTGAAGAATCATAGTCTATTATCTTATATTCTTTAACGTCAAAGCCGGCTATAGTTTGATAATTGGTTATTTTATTGTCTTTAGCTATTGTTACCCAAACAAAACTCATTATTATAAAAACAAGAAATATTACTACTAATTTTATGTACTTCATATTTATCATCTCTACTATATCAATAATAGCATAATATAGATTAAAAATGTAAAAAAAGTAACAACTGTTACTCTATTCTTTTTCTTCGACTTCACATATAATTAAAGGACCATTTTTTTCGCAGTTTATTGCGCTAATAGTGTCTTTTCCTATTTTTAGTCCAGGATCAATTTTGTAAAGCTTTGCTTTATCATACTCAGAAGTATCTATTTTGTAGCTAGACAAATCGAGGGTTTGGCGAAACACTCCGAATTTCACTGCTCCAGGATAAGTAAATAAGGTATAGTATATGAAGTACGCAAGGACGATTGTTAAAGCGATACTTAAAAGCATTCTAAGAGCTTTTAAAAAGATTATTCCTATTACTAAAGCAAGCAAAATAATTAATAGCGTTTTTAAGGTCATATTATCACTCCTATTGTAATTATAGCATATTTCATTTGACTTTACCTTAAACTTATGGTAAAGTCTTTAAGTAAGCGAAAAAAATTAATGAGGAGGCGGAAAGTATGGCTAAGAAGAAATTAACTACAAAAAAACCTTTGGTTGGAAATAGAAGAAGTCATGCAATGAATGCAACAAAGCATGCTCAGAGACCTAATTATCAAACATATACTATTGATGGCGAAAAAATCGTTACTACAGCTAGAGAAGCTAGATCAGCTAGAAAAGAACCTAGAGCAAGAAAATGTGATAAGAAAGAAGCCGCTTAGTTGTTTCTTTTTTTATGAACAAAAAGAAAAAGGATTAATTACTTGAGAGTAATTAATCCTTTTTCAACTTCTTCTAGAGCTCTTCCAAGTTCTTTTTTATTGACATATTCTTCTTGCTTCATTTGAAAGTGCTTATTTTCTAACATTTGTTTACTTCTTCTCGATGCTATATGAACGAGTTTGTATTTTGAATCAACTATGTTCAACAACTTATCTATAGATGGATATATCACTTCAATCACGCCCTTACAATAATATAATAACTTGTTTTCACTTTTTTACATAGTCTTTTATCATTTTTTTGACAATATTTTACAAAAAAGCTACTCTTCTTCAATCAGAGTAGCTTCATATCCTTTTTCTTCACTATAGGTTATTCGCACCTTTGTATTATTCATAGTGTTCTTTTGGTTGCGTGGGTCTATTACGTCTCCATTTGCGTTGTCTGAAGAAAAATGCCCGGCGTCAACAATGTCTTTAACGGTTACAACCTTGGATCCTTCAGTTTTTACTTCTTCTAAGGTCGAACCATACTTTCTAGCAGCCGCCTCAATAGCTTTTACCTTAACTATATAGTATTCTTCGGTATTCTCATCAAGAGCATGGGAAGTTAATCCTAATGTTACAGCGGTAATAATGCCGAAGATTATCATAACTACAATTAATTCTATGACTGTATATCCTTTATTACTCATACTATCACCATATTGAGTATATCACGCTTTGATTTTTTTTAAAATAAAAAGTTGTGCTATACACAACTTAATATTCTAAATCGCAATCTTTTAAAGTGTATTTGTATATTTCTTTACCATTTTTAATAAAGAATACACACTTTTGATTTTTAACTATCTCATGGTAGTTGATTGGTAATTCCAGCGTTTCTTGAGCGTCTAATAGTTCGTTGAAATCATAACAATCAATAATGTTTGCATCAGTAAATTTTGGCAATGTTTTAGTATTAACGATTATTCGATCATAATCTTTTAAATAGCCATCTCTTAAAGAACAATATTTACTCTTTTTTGGTTTCAAAACCATAATCAAGGAAATAAATCTAATAGATAGCATTGTAGCAATTATTAGGCAAGATAACCCAAAATAAGAATAGATGGTATTAATTCCTGTTTTCATAGTTATTTCTTTATAAGAATCCGTTCCTTTTAGAGCACTATCATCTATATTTATTGTAAAACTATCTTTTAGCAAAGGTATTTCCATATCTATATATGTTTTATGACGTAGATTTGAATCAACGAATTTTTGATAAGTCCCATTATAATTAATATTCATTCTAACTATTAGTTTACTCGTCGCATCTGGCGCAAACCTTTTTGTATACTCTTCGGCAAGTTGATTATACTTTTGGTAATCGATTTCTAATTTATTCGAAAGATTAATTTTATTTCCATAAATAGTATCTTCTTTGGTATCAACTAACGGATATTCTTCATCTAGCAAAACATTTCCCTCTTTACTAAATATATAAAGACGCCCTACTATGTTATATGAATATGCTAACACAACTTTATCTTCAAAAAAGGAATTATAGCGGAAGTCAGCGCTAATTTTATCTATTAAAGAAGATATGTACTGCCTTCCTCCTTCTAAATTACGATTTGAGTAATAATCATTATCTATTAAGGAAATATTATAATTAACATTTCCATTTTCGCTATAATCTAATTCAGCGGTATTATAACTTGCAAAGCTCTTATTTATCAATAAATAAGACATGATGCAAAGAAAAGTAACAGCCATAAATAAGAGAATTAATCGAACATTATATGAAAGATATAAATAAGGTCGGCGATCAATATTATTATTAACGTATTTTACTTTGCGCATTTTTGTATAGTCAATTTTGTTTTTTCCCTTCTTATCCATAATTCATTACTCCTTAATTTGTTCAAAATCTATTATTACCGAAATATTATCTAGATTGAGATTTAATGGATTTCCATATTCATCTTTAAATTGTTCTTTATATTCTAATACAAAGGTATTATCAAGTATTTTGGATTCTCCTTTTATAATATCGCCAGTTTTTATATTAGATATGCGATACTCTAGATTGTTTTGATATAACTCTATGCCTTTAAGATTAATGCTCTTTATTTTTACTGGTAATATTCCTTCGTTATATAAGTCAAATTTAAATGATATTGAATTGTTTGGAGAAATACTTGTTATAGAGAAATTTATTGAGTTACCTATGATGCTAGGTTCTTCCTTATATATGGTTGTGTCTATACTAGTGCTTATTTCTTTAATATTATCTATCTTTATACTATATGTATTATCAACAGCTGTTGCCTTGCCAGATATTTCTGCTGAAGTATTATATGATGAATATCCAACACCAATACTTATTATAGCTATTAAGAAAGCCATAATAGTTATTATTTTGATTTTATTCTTGGTGTTTTTCATTGTATCACTACTTTCATATAAATAAGTATATCATACTTTCAAATAAATGAGATAAAAAAAGAACCTTACGGTTCTAAAAAGGTAATTTCATATTGCCACTGCCCATCATTTTCATCATTTTTTTCATTTCTTCAAATTGCTTTAAAAGACGATTTATCTCTGCAACATCACGGCCGCATCCCTTACTTATTCTCTGTTTTCTAGATGCTTTTAAACAATCTGGATGTTTTCTTTCATATGGTGTCATTGATAAAACTATAGCTTCAATGTGAGCCATATCTTTAGGGTTAATGGATATGTTATTCAATCCCATTTTACGAGCTTGAGGAAGCATTTTTAGAATGTTTTCTAATGGGCCTAGCTTTTTTATTTGTTTTAGATTAGTTAAAAAATCTTCCAAATCATATTTTCCGCTCATCATTTTCTTGGCTTGTTTTTCAGCATCGTCTTCGGAAATGATGTTTTCAACTTTTTCAGCAATTGATAATACATCACCCATATCTAAGATACGTTCAGCCATTCGTTCAGGATAAAATGGTGATAAGCCATCTAATTTTTCTGAATCTCCGACAAATTTTATTGGTACATTGGTTAAGTGCCTTACTGATAAGGCTACACCACCCTTGGTATTTCCATCCAGTTTTGTTAGTATACATCCAGTAAGATTTAAAGCATCGTTAAATCCGGTAATAACATTAATAGCATCCTGTCCCATCATGGCATCAATTACTAGGATAGTTTCATTAGGGTGACAAATCTCTTGAGCACCTTTTAACTCGTCCATTAGTTCTTCATCTATATGAAGCCGGCCGGCAGTATCAATAATTATAAAATCATTTTTATTCTCTTTGGCATAGTCTAGGGCATTTTTAATTATTTCTTTTACTGGTTTTTTTCCCTCTGAATAAACTGGTATATTAAGTTGCTTTCCTATTGTTTGTAATTGTTCTATAGCTGCTGGACGATAAATGTCGCAGGCAACTAATAGAGGATTTTTAGAATTCTTTTTTCTTAAGTAATTAGCCAATTTACCTGCAGTAGTTGTTTTACCACTTCCTTGAAGCCCCACTAGCATTAAGATACTTGGTTTACCATCAACATATAGAGGAGCTGCTTCTCCACCTAACAATTCCACAAGTTCGTCTTTAACTATTTTAATAAATAGTTCATCGGGTTTAAGAGATTTTCCCACCTCCATACCAAGGGCTTTTTCTTTTACATTAGCAATGAATTCCTTAACTACTTGATAGTTAACATCTGCTTCTAATAGAGCCATTCTTATTTCTCTCATAGCTTCGTTAATATTGTCTTCGGTAATCCTGCCCATTCCACGAATGTTTTTAATGGCATTAGATAGTCTATCCCCCATATATTCAAACATATTATCACTCCTTAAATCTACTATAGTATATCACAAAGAAAAGAAAAGAAGTACTCCATACTTCTTAGTAATTATAGTATTTCTTTTACTATTCCTAATATTTCTTCTTGAATATCAAGAATATCTCTTAATTTATTGTTTTTGTCTACGCAATCTACCTTCTTATAATTATGTAGTTCTGCTAATTCAAGATAAGCATGTTCCGCATTACGAATATGTAATGGACTTTTCTCATTTCCATCAGAAGCTCCCCTCCCTTTTAGAAGCTCTGATACTTTTTTATACGGAACATATAAGAATATAGTAACATCTGGTTTTGGCAACTCTAGAAATCCATATTCCATATTTTCTAAGAATTTGTACATTTCCAGACGTTCTTCTTTGTCGAATAGTTTCCCAGCTTGATGCCCCATATTACTCTCAACATAACGATCTAAAACGACATCTATTCCTTCGTTTAAATAATCCAGAATTCTCTGTCTATTATATCTCCTATCAGCCGCATAATATAAAGCGGCTACTTTAGGATCAACTGCAGCTGGCCCTTCTTTAAAAAAGGATTCCCCCATGCCGGATCTACCCAAATATGGTCCTCCCACAATTTTACCAGATGGTGTGTCGTAATCAGGGAAGCTAAGCCTTTCTATTTTACGACCTTGTTTTTTTAAATTCTGAACTAACAAAGATGTTTGTGTTTCTTTTCCAGAACAGTCCGTTCCTTCAATAACAATTATTTTCCCTTTCATTTTATCCCTACCTTTGAATAAGAATACCATACTTTTGTTTTTATTTAAAGTAATGTGTAAATCTAAAATGTATAGTCTTTTTAGTTATATAACATCTCGCTTTTTAAATGTTTACATACATATAAAAAGATACTAATTTAGTATCTCTGCTATTCTTTTTTTTATTGAATCTATGTTTTCTTCTTTTAATAGATTTGATAGTTTTTTTCTTGTTTTATATATTTCTAAAATATTTTCAAAATTATCTAATTTTTCTAATATAGTTTTGACCATTTTGCCAACTGCACTTTTAGATATGTTGTTATTATCAGCTATTTCACTCAAAGATAAATCTTCTTGATAGTAATCGATAAATACTTCTTTTTCTCTTTCGGTTAGCAGTTTGGAATAAATATCAAAAAGGTTATTATAATAAATAAATTTTTCTTCCATTACATCATATCCTTAAATAAACCATAGATATAGTTTTCTATATCAAATGGTTTTAAATCTTCCATTTTCTCACCTAAACCAATAAATTTTACTGGTATATTAACTTCTTCTTTTATGGCTAAAACTATTCCACCTTTAGCAGTTCCGTCTAGTTTTGTTAATACTATTCCGGTTATATTGGTTATTTCTTTGAAGCTTATTGCTTGACTTATACCGTTTTGACCAGTAGTCGCATCAATAACCAATAGGGTTTCTTGTGGAGCGCCTGGAATATGCTTTTCAATTACTTTATTAATTTTTTCTAATTCTTTCATTAAATTAACTTTATTTTGAAGGCGTCCAGCTGTATCTATTAATACTAAATCAGCTCCCTCTTCTTTGGCTTTAACCAAGCCATCATAAACTACACCGGCCGGATCTGTGTTTTCTTTTCCATAAAAACTTGCCCCTGTACGATTAGCCCATTCTTTTAACTGCTCTACCGCACCAGCTCTAAAAGTATCTCCGGCAATCATCATTACAGACTTACCTTCTTCTATGTATTTATGAGCCATTTTAGCAATTGTTGTGGTTTTACCGACGCCATTTACGCCAACAAAGAGTAGTACAGTTGGCCCTTCTTCAGCCATATGTATTTTATCTGTTAACGATTCTCCTTCAACGTATATAATGAACAATTCATCTACTATTACTTCATTAAGATATTTAGTATCTGTTATTTTTTCTTCTTTTACTCTTTTCCTTAGTTTGTCAATAAACTTCATGACGGTATTAACACCAACGTCCGCATTTATTAATATTTCTTCTAATTCATCAAAATATTCATCATCTACTTTTGTATATTTAATACCTAATAAGCTTAATTTTGAAACAAATTCTTTACGCGTTTTTTCAAGACCTTTATCATATTTTTCTATTTCTTTAGCTTCTTCTACTTTCTTTTTTTGTTCTTGTTCTTTTATGAATTCAGCCCATTCTTCATCTACTTCATCTTCTTCAGTATCATCTTCAACGAATTCTTCTACAGTTTCTTCATTTTCATCTTCTACTACTTCTTCACTTTCAGGGTTCTCTACCTCTTCAACATTATTGCTTTCGCTTGTTTCTTCAGCTTCAATATTTTCAGGTTCTTCAACTTCATTGTCACTGATAATCTCATTTAAGTCTTCAATTTCTTCTTTAATGTCTTCGACATTTTCAACTTCGTATTCTTCTTTTACTTCTTTAACTACTTCTTTTTTCTTAGTAATAATACTTTTTAATTTATCAAACAATCCCATTATATCTCTTCTTTCTTCTTGTATATCTTATCATATCTCAGAGTTTTAAAAAAGAAAAAAGTTCTTGACGAACTTTTTTATAAATAAGTATTTTTTTATTGTTATTAACCACCAATCCAATAACATCCAGGGGGGCAACTCTTAATAGTAACTGATTTATCAGTATTTATTACAAGTCTATTAGCATTTATTATTTCTTCCTTATGTTTTTTAAATAATTCCTTTTCTTTTCCCTGATCAACATATTCGTTACACATTGTGGTTATTTGATACACTGTTAAATAGCTCTTATTATTAGCTTTATCTGTTGAGACATAAGTATGTTTAGCAAGGATTGGACAAAAACTAATTCGTTGATTACAGTTGCAGTATTTATCGTTATAACCTATTCGTTTAGTTTCAGAATCTAGATTTCCTGATAAGGTATCATTAGGATATGATGGCTGGAATCCGCCAATAGCTGAGTTTTTAATAACAACACAATTCCTAGAGTGAGTACTAGTTTCGGATGAACAAGATACATCTTGACTGACTATACCGTTGGCTTGATTGTAATCAAGCGAGTCTGTCCAACAACTTGGATACATAGGATGACAATTCCCATATTTATTTATATATAGACCGCTGCTTAGCTTTAGTTCTGTATTAATATACGGAGCCTCTCGTGGGGTTTTATCTATTTTAATTGTCTTATCGCAAGAGTTTTCTCCTCCAGCATTTTTCACATAACCATATATAGTTATTCCAGACGCTGGAGTTTCAGTATCTAAAGTATAGGTCGTCTCTTTATTCGTAGAACCTTGTGTTTGAGCTAAACCATACTCAGTTGGAGACGAAGTGGTTGTCATTGTTATTTTAACATCCTTATTATTCCATCCGTATTCGTTAGGCCCTGGGGTCGCCGATAAGGAACAGGTTGGTATTTTCACCCAATTAGCAGTGTATTTTCTATCGCCGGTACTACCTTTGGAAACCGTAACGTTTTTTGTTGGTTCTGACAATCCCGGTCCTGTCCAACCAATAAAGCCATATTCCGCCCTGGTCGGGTTATTTAAAGTAAAGGCCTCTGATTCGATATCGTAACTTGATGGATTAGTTTTTCCAGGTTCAAGCACTCCGCCTGCTAAGTCATATGTAATATTATAAACGTGTTTTTCCCAGTTGGCTACAATAGTATGGTCTGTTTTTTGATCGACCTTTGTTGAATTTTCTATTATTATTGAACCATCTTTATACCAAGAGGTAAAATCATATCCTAGTTTTGTTGGAGTACAAAGGTCCTCTTGCGCGTTGTTCTGATTTTTACCATAGGTATTAGTATACACTACTATCTTTTTGGCTGGACAGCTATCTTCATCTCCAGTATTAACATCATATGACACTTGAACTGTTGGCAAGAAAGCGTATGGTCCAGCAATCATGTCAGAAGTTTTATTATTCTTATTATCTAACTCTGTTCCGCCTTTTATCCATAAATATCTGGTTTCATCTACTGTTTCTACTAATATTTCTGCACTAGCATTTTTATCACTGTTGTTCAAAAATTGCAGTTCACTATAAGACGTAGGTTTTTTTCTTTTATCTTTTGACCAACCATACTGCATTGTAAAGTTTTGCTTTAGTTTAGTACTTTCTGTATTAACTATTATTTTAATTCTTTTAGAAAAAGACATGTTTAAATTGCTTGGTGGATTAATAGTGATTACTGGTCCGCTATCTGAGGTTCTATCACTTTTACAAACACCTGGTTCTTGAATGCTTTCTAAAATACCAGAAGCGTTTTTAGCGTTGCCTTTTTTATAAACGATAATAACTGATGATTTATCACACATTTCATTATCATCGCTTAGTAATCCATTTTCTATTAATTCTCCTACTGTTACCAATTTATAACAAGAACGATTACTTACGTTAATGAAAGAATCTAGTTCATATTTGTTAGCGGGATCGCTATTGCTATTAATCGTATAATTCTTAAATAATTGATAATCATTTTCACTAGCAATATCTTGGAATTTTTCTTTCAAAAAATTATTAACGTCTTCAACGTTCTTCTGGCTTATAACTATATTAGCGTCAGAACTATTTTTACACGAAGGTAAATAAGTTGTTTCTTCCTTCGAATAAAACGTCAAAGAAGCATCATGAACATTTTGTTCCGCCGTATAAGCAAGTCGTTGCTTTTGATTATGTAATATTGTAAATACTCCTATCCCGGCAAATACTGCTAGGGCAGTGACAATAACTATAACTATTAATAGTTCTACGATGGTAAAGCCTTTATTTCTTTTCATATCATCACCTATGTTGATATTATTATAACATTATTCGCGATTTTTTTAAATGTAATTATATTATTCAAATATAATAATACTAATTATTCAGTATTATTTATGATGATAAGATGAAAAAAGTTGAGTTTACCTCAACTATCTACGTCATTCCTGCACAATTGTTTTCTTTATCTTTTTTTATCATTTTTGTTTCTATAGAATTATCTTCAATTACTGCTCTATATACTTTATATTCTCTATATTCATTATTTATGCATTCATTAGAAAACTCAGTATATTCAAATCCTTTATCTAATACATATTGATTTTGTTTTAGGCCCTCAAAAGAATTAATCTTGTTTAGTTTGTTGTCAAAATATACTCTGTTTTTGAGTGAAGCTTGGTTCATATCATCGTAATATTCTATTCCAATCATTCCGTTATCTAGAACAAAAACCTTTTCTACAATAAGCGATGTATTAAATATAGTTTTACCATCTACTATTACTTTTCCATCATTATTTTTTCTAGTATATTTAACTGTGTATTGATAAGTTCCACTAATCATATCTAAAGAATCTGTAACAAAGTCTTCGTCTTTCACATCTATTATTAGAATATCTGCAGTAGTTTCTGGACCTGTTCCACAGCAAATACCACCATCTGCATCACAAACAGCGCAACCATTATGTTGGTTTTCTTTTTTTGTTACTTCATAAGTATTATTTTCAGGTTTTTCTTCTTTTTCTTCATTTTCTTCGGCTTCTTTACTTTCTTCCTTATTAGGTTCCTTATCGGTATTCTTTTCTCCTATTTTTGTGTTATCTAAAACCCTTTGATCCGCATCTTTTTTTATTGCCATAATACCGATTATAACTGATAGAACAAGGATTATTAATAATAAGAAGTAAATAATTATATTCTTAGATTTGTCTTCCATTTTTTCACCTCCATTCCAATTATCTATATGTATTATTATAACATTTAGTGGTAAATAGGTAATAAAAAATTAGACTTTTTTATGATTTTATAGTATAATTGAAAAAGCGAAGAACTGTACTTTTTATTTTTTTGAAAGGAAGATTATTAATGAAAAAAGATGATGGATTTACATCTGTCATTGCTTTGGGTGGACTTGGAGAAGTTGGTAAGAATATGTATGTATTCACCCATAAAAGTGAAATATTCATAATTGATGCCGGGGTTATGTTCCCTGAAAGTGACTTGTTAGGAATCGATTATGTTATTCAAGATGTAACTTATTTAAAACAAAATGAAAATAAAATAAAAGGTTTAATTATTACACATGGTCATGAAGATCATATTGGTGGGATATCATTTCTTTTACAGAATGTAAAAATTCCTGTTATATATGCTGCTAAGACCTCTATTGGTCTAATAAAAAGGAAGTTAGAAGATAGGCAAATAGCTTATAATAATTTAGAAGAGATTAACGAGGATAGTGTTATAAGCACGAAACATTTCAAAGTAGAATTTATTACTGCTACGCACTCAATACCAGATAGTTATTGTATAGTTCTTCACACTCCAAACGGAACAATAGTTTCAACGGGAGATTTTAAGTTTGATTTGACTCCGATTGGACCAATGGCTGATCTACAGAAGATGGCCAAGTTTGGAGCTAAGGGTGTCAAGTTATTAATGAGTGATAGTACTAATGCTTTATCGCCTGGATTCTCAAATTCAGAAAGCGTCGTTGATGATGCTTTAGCTGATATTATAAACGGATATAATGGAAGAATTATAATTGCAACGTTTGCTTCTAATATATTTAGAGTTAAACATATTGTAGAAACTTGCAGAAAGAATAATAGAAAAATACTAGTGTTTGGTAGAAGTATGGAAAATACTACTCAAGCCGCTATAGATAATGGTTTAATTACCGACAAGTCGGTATTTATAGATAATAATACCGCTAAAAACTTGAAGAAAAATGAAATATGTATTTTATGTACAGGTTCACAAGGCGAACCTTTAGCGGCTTTATCTAGAATAGCGCAAGGAACTCATAAGCAGATTTCTTTACAGCCGGATGATTTGGTTGTATTTAGTTCTAATCCTATTCCAGGAAATGCTGCTAGTATTAACAGAGTCATAAATAAATTATATTTAAAGGGTGTGCGTGTTGTTACTAATTCAGAGTTTTCTGATATACATACTTCTGGCCATGCAAAACAAGATGAGCTAAAGTTGATGTTAAGACTTATTAAACCAGAATATTTTATGCCAATGCATGGTGAATATAGGATGCTTAAAAAGCATGCCGAACTTGCTGAAAGTTGTGGAATTCCTCTTAGCAGAAGTTTTATAATGTCGAATGGGGACTCTCTGATTCTAGATAATAATGGTGTTCACAGAGGACCTAGTGTTCAAGCTGGAGACGTTTATGTTGACGGTTCGCGCATTGGAGAAGTTGGATCGGTTGTTATTAAGGACAGGAAATTGATGAGTAAAGATGGTATACTTATTACTATTTTAAATATTAATCCTTTAACCAGAAAACTTCTAATTAAGCCAAATGTTACTACAAGAGGATTTGTTTTGGTTAATGAAAATGAAGAATTAATAAGTAAGATTGAAAGAAAGATATCAGAGGTAGCTAATAAGGCATTACAAAGTGGTCCTTATAGTTACACGGACTTACGAAATCAAATAATACTAGAATTGCATCCATATATTAGTGGTTTGACTGGCAGACATCCAATTGTTTTGCCTGTAATTATGGAAGTGCGAGAAAGTAAAAGCATATAAAAAGACCTTTGAAAAGAGGTCTTTTTAATTTGCTGATAATTCTTTTATTCTTACTGCTGTCCAACCAGCATATCCATGAAGACTTGCCGGGCGTTCTCCTTTAGCACTAAACGTCCACTTATAATTCCGATTTGTTTGTTGGTAGCTACCCCCATCATAAACTGTAACAATGCCTGTTTCAGCATCTATTTCGCCGATAAAGGCAACGTGTTTCCATCCATTCCAGGTGTTGCGATCTGTAGGATCAACTGGTACTGCGAAGAAATGTAGTATGTCGCCAACTCTTAAATCACATGGTTTCGTAATTATTTTTCCGTATTGGGCCTGTTTATCAAACTCTGTGCTTTCTTGGTATTCAGGAGTTCCATCTTTTCTGGTCCCATCTCTAAAGATACCTGCTTTCCAATAGACCATGTCAACGGACCAATTACAATTAGTTGTCATATTATCACCTTTTAGAAGTGCATCAAAGTCTCTTCTCGGTTCTGATAAACCGTGGGTTTCATATCTAAAATCTCCTGGATAAAAAGCGTCCGAGCTTCCTGTTGGATAGTCAAGTTGATCTTCTCTTTCATGTTTAATTGCATTAAGCAATTGACTATACCATAAACAGCCCCCACCCCATTTACAATACTTTGAATTCTCTCCTCCTGTACCATTAAAGTAATCAAAGCCATACATCGTCATATAGCCAAAGACGTATTCAGAAGCTTGTTGTAAATCACTATAACTTTCGCCTTTCCAAGTTTTTCCATAATACTTCTTATATATACTACCCAGCTTTTTTGCATAGGCTTTATGGCCGTCCCTGGTTAAAAAACCTTTTTGACTATCTATAAATTGGTGATAGTTTTCATAAGTGAAGTCATTTAAGTGTTGTTCAACAATTTTTAAATTAGTAGAAGAAAACTGAGCCGGAACAGAACCGTTTCCTTTATAGGAAAAATCCAGTGGCTGGGATCCATTAAGCCCCATATCACAAGTGTCCAAACTACCTTCAATTACTTGATCTTCAAATTTTTTTATTTCTTCTTTAACCGAATTATCATATGCTACAACAAATTCATTACAGATCTCACTGTCAGGAGCTTTAATGCAAGCTTCACAGGCTGCAAATTCTTCTTTACCTCCAGTATTAACGGTCAGATTTATCAAGTTAATTATGATGGTAGGAATAAGGAGAACGACAATTGCGGCAGCTATTTTTTTGCCGATACCGAACGCGGCTTTAAAGGCCTGATCAGCGGTTCCTTTTATTAGTACATTCCAAATCGTAAAAGTTGAGGTAATTATAACTATTAGACCAACAGCTAGTTTTAGAATATATAATAATAAGCCAATATATTTCCATGCTCTTATTGTGTTTTCACATATTTCTAATGTTAATAACATAATTATCACCTATATCTTTTATATTTTATCATACGATAAACTAATCATACAATATGAAAAAAGCTAAGCAAAAAAAAACATGTTGCCCTGTCTAAACAACATATTCTTTCGTGACATAAAATTGTAAATATTTAAACTGGACAGAGTTTAAATACCTCTTACCAATAAGTCACATATACGTGCAGCCTGATAGTAAGGTGAGAAATGAATCTCTTAATATAATAAAGGAATTACCTCAACTATATTGATAAATAAGATGAGAAAATAACAATAATTGGTACTAATTAGAGCAAAAACTCATGGACTATTCCGACTAAAAATAGTACACTAATAATCAAATACTCGTTATTGAATTTTACATCCATAATACTATCAAGTATCTAAATTATACTATGCTTACTTTGATAATTCAATAGTTTTTTTAAAACTTTTTATTGCTTGTCGTTAAGTTCTTTTATTTTTTCTTTTACCAATAGAATTAAGTCAATTGGAGCATTTATTTTAGGCAAAACTAATAGGGCGTCGTGTAGTTTGGTATCTAGTGTAACGTTTTTATTAACGTCTTCATATTCTTCATCGATATTAAAATCGATATAATTAGTATTTAAAAAACTATCAATATATTCTTTTATAGCTTTTAAGATGTATTCTTTTGTTTTATATTCATCCATTTCTTCAATACCAAAATAAGCTCCGATAAGATATCTATATGTATCTTTTGATGTCATAATATCACCTTTTTGATTATATCAAAAAAAGCTAGGTTTTCCTAGCTTAATATTACCGTTAATAATATTATTAAACCTGTTATAGTTAAGGCAGTAATAGCAGTTATAAATGCGTAATTAGATAGTCCGGCCTTTGAAAGGCCGTTGTTTTCTTTTATTTTATCACCATTTATATAGTATAACATTTCTAAAGTATCTTTTCCTACATATACTATCGGCTCCACTTTGGTCTTTATTTCTGAAATGCCTGTATCAAAGTTTTTAATATTATTTGCTGTTCTGCCAATTTTGCCAACTTTATCCCCTCTTGAGATTGGGATGGGTGACTTTTGAATAGCTCTGATTAGATTTTCTCTTTGTTCTCCTCTTGTTTTTCCAACATTTACTATATCTCTTTGGTATTGTTCTAAAGCTTTTTTTCTGTCGACTAAATCTGATTTAAGCTTTTCTATTTCTGCAATTCTTTGCATTCTTCTTGTGTCAATAGCATCAATCTTTTCTTTGCGATTATTATATTTTTCGCTTAGTTTTTGATATTTTGCCACTTTCCTCATATAGCTTTTTAGTTTGATGGTTTCTATGACCCCAACCTTATCTCCAGACGAATGGGCGCGAGCTATTAGGCTGAGTTTATGCTCTTGTTTTTTCATTTTTCGTTCTAATAGTGTAGCTATAGCTTGTTCTTTAGCCCTAGATATACCTTCCAATCTATTAGCCATTTCATTTCTTTTAATGGTTTTTTTATTATCAAGTATTTGCCGAGTGTTGGCATTAGCTGAGTCAGCTGCATATTTTTGGGCTACTGAGGTTTGGTGATTAAACTCTTCAACAACTTGTTGCCTTTCTTCTGAGTCTAGGTCTTTGATTAGATAATTGTGTTTTTTAGGATTATTAATAACGCCTAAAACAAGAGCTCTTTCTGCCGCGTTCATCTTTTTAAAACCCTTACGTAGTAATTTCGGATCAAGTCTATTTATTGCACTTGGCGGCAGCCCGACTATATTCCCGACTAGTTGTCCGTGTTCATCAAGCGAATGAGTTATTTTAGCAAATTCTTCATTTTCTAATCCCTCAATGGTTTCTTCAACTACATCTACTCCCTTGCCGGCTTTAATAAATCCCAAAAATGTAGCGGTTTCGCCATTTTTTATACCATCATTTATACACTCAAGAAGTTTGGGATCTTTAAAACTAATGATTTCTCTACACAAATAGAGTTTTTCTTTATCTTTTCCGTCACAGCTCGTTATAATTTCCTTTAAAAGTAATTTGTTAGTACTGCTAACAATCCTTTTTCGCACCGATATATCATTTATACTACTATAAATTGCCATAAAAATATCGGCACCTTTTTTTCCTTCCAGCTTGGCAAAAACGCCCCTACTTGTGAGCAATTTTATAACTTTTCTTTCTTTTCCTTGAAGGCTAGACTCTCTGATAATCGCAGTTAAATTGTTTTTTAGTGTTTGAGGAGGGTTTTCCTTATTAACACATTCTTCTACCATCCATGCTAAAACGTCTGCGTTTTCTTCCCTATCAAACTCCGCTTCATCAATAATGGCTGTTAGTTTTTCTTTCTCTATAATACTTTTTTCTAAAAGGGAGACAACCTCGTCTTTATTTATACTTCCCCTGTATTTAAAAAGTGTATCTATAGAAATGTGGTCTTCTTGAGGCATTATAAATCACCCACTTCTTTGTTGATGTAATCTCTAAATGCTGCAAAAACCCGCTCTTTTTCTTCGGCATTTTCGATAGATTTTACTGATTCTTCGCCATTTTCATCATATATTTTTTCTTTAATATAGATTCCAGAATAGTTATCATCTTCTTCAACAGCGTAAGCAATATATGTTTTTCCCTCAAAGTCAAAATCATCCATCAAATGAGCTTGTTTTTCATCGCCGTTCTCGTCAGTAACTATAAATGTTGAGTCTTCATCGTTCATATGCAAAAGCTCCTCCTTTTTTTTGTTTAGTAGAAGTGTTTTAACAATATTTTCAACCACTATTTTTTCAGTCTCATCTTCAACATCAACAACTTGATCTCCTATTATTTTTCCGTATTTAATACCAAAGTTCCCATCGCCAGTAGGAACAGCATATAAACAAAAATACCTTCCTTCGATTTCAAAGTTTTTAATAATAATAGCTTTATACTTATTGCCGTTAATAAAGATATCAACCTCTTCGCCCATATTATTCACCTTCTATCATAAAAATTATATCATAATAGTTTTTTATATAAAAGAAAAATACTTATTCTTATTTAAGTATTTTTTTGGCGTAAGAACAAATTGCTTCTGTTTTTTTCCCTTGTTTATCAGCCTCTTCTTTAACTTTATCAACTAGTTTTTTGGCTATCCCTTGGCCCCTTAATGCTTCGTTTACAAAAGTGTGATTTATAATCAGTTTGTCTTTCTCTTCTGTATATTCTATAAATGCTAATACTTTTTTATTTTCTTCAAGGCAAATCTTATTATTATGTTTTCTGAATTTCATTTTTTCTCCTTATTTAACTAGATTTTTAATGGTAAAAGCAAATAGATTTTTCAGTATTCTTTTTGTATCATCATCGTATTTTCTGGTCTTAAGTAGTATGGTAAGAATATTCTTCACTGATAAGACTTCTGTTAATCCGGTATATCCTAAATCTCTAAACGTATTAAAGATTTGTCTAAATATGGCTTTTCTTTCGTCTGGTGAATAAATTTTTAGCCACTCTTCCGCACTATTATGCCACTTTATACTGATATTACTAAGTTTAGCCCTTTCGAAATCATTCTCTTTTATTCCCCATTTAAAGATAGAGTGAGATCTTATATCAACGTATACTCCTTTAACTACTATATCTTCCACTCCATGGTTAAGCACCATTCCTATAACAGAGTAATTAGGAATAAAGTGTTTAATCTTTGGCCTTATTCTCTGATATTCTTCTTTTTCCAATTCTTCTTTCAGTAATCCCGGTCCGTCAAAAGAATAGATGTTTTGTATTTTATTCTGTTTATATTTAGTTATATTCATAGATGATGTTATAGCTAGGCGCCCCCCTTTGGAATGTCCTACTACCACAACCTTTCTATCAAATAAACCTATCTTTTTATTCAGATATTTTATGGCATCTTTATCGGCAGGAGATAAAGAAGAATTAGCAAATGCGAAGTCTTCTTCCCAACTAACCAAATTATCATCAGTCCCCTCAAAGGCGATTACTTTTCTATGATTGGGAAGATGGAATGTTAAGGCTCCAAACTGTTCATTATTGGTTAATTTATATACATAATCAGATATTAGAACATCTTTATATCTTTTGTTATCGACAAATTTTACTACAAATTCATATAATTCCTTTTGAATAAAACCATTTTTATAAAATTTTTTGCGATTAGCAAAAAAGATGAATTTGGTTAAAGCTTCACTTAAAAGAATTTTTTTGCCGTCTATAATAACGTCATTAAAATCAATGTATGCTAATGCTGCAAATATAGCATAATCGATATTATTAATTGGTTCAACTGAGAATGGCGTATTGCCATATTTTTTCATATAATCGGTTATTACTTTCATAATTCCCCCTACATTTTTGCTGATACAGCAGCTAATTCATCAGAACTGTTCATATTACTATATGTGTCAGAAAAATTTAATGGTTTAAGAATCTTCTCTTTTAAAGTCGCAGACAATAC
Source organism: uncultured Erysipelotrichaceae bacterium (assembly GCA_902800945.1). GTDB lineage: Bacteria > Bacillota_I > Bacilli_A > RF39 > UBA660 > Coprovivens. The sequence goes on from CADCFX010000010.1 coordinate 37,513, forward strand.
ATCGCTATAAGTTACCTCGTTTATATCTTTTTTCAATATGTTTGCCACTGCCTTACGAGGTAGCAAATAGAATAAAACGTCTTGACGCCGGCTATAAAAACCGGTAATTGGTAAGCCGCGCCCCCTGACTACAAATTCCACTTCGTCGATTTCATCTGGATTGTACTTACTTTTGGCTATGAATTTTACAGTTGATTCATCTTCTACATCATATGCATCTTTAGACAAATGATATTCATCATTATCCATAATTGAGAATACATTTTTAAATATCTGCTTTTGTATTAACATATTGCGACACCTCTTTTTAGATTCTATTATTAATTTCTTTTTGTATCCATAACATAATAAATTCTACAATATAATCTATTTCATCATTTGTTAGATTTCTATTTTTTTCTATGTGATGAATTCTATTTAAACAATTTCGGCAGCAAAAACCATTAGCGTGCATTGCGATAAATGTTGGATGTACTTGCCTCATTGGCGTCTGTTTTCCATCATTTTTTGGGACCGCTGGAGCTAAACGGCTGTTTATGAAGTCGTATGTATCTTTCCGGATTTTATCAAGTCCTTTGATATTAACATATTCTTTCATTTTTTGGTTGAGGTGAAACGCCCCTCGAAACTTGGATTTTTCCAAACTATTTAGTTTCTTTAGCATTTCTGCTTCAATTCTTTTTTCAATCATTTTTATTCTTTTTATTTATAAATGTTACTATATACAAAGATATGAAGCAGATTGCTAATAGTATACCAACTAGATATTTACCAGTATAAATAAATCCTAAAGATATTAGGGACAAGATAATAAAACCTATAATATCTAAAAGGTTACTCTCTTTTCGGTTCTTTTCATAAAGAAGAAAAGAGAAAGCATCTTCTGAGTTGCTTAATATTTCATATAGTTCTTCTAAATCTTTATACTCCTTTAAATTATGAGTCTTATTATTTGGTAATTTAGCTTCTAATTTAGCATTAATACTAATTACCTCTTTCTTACCAAATACCCTTGTAAATAATTCTTCTCTTGTTTCTGTTATGGTTTCTTTTGTTACGTTAGAATCTTCAAAAGAATTATAATATTTTATTATTTCATTTATCATATTAACATATTCTTCTGGAGACTTTTTTCCTTCTTTATTCATGTTATCACCTTCTAGTATATTTTATCATATTTTACTTTTTTATTATAGGATTAACATGGATTACTGTTAGATATATCTCTTCTACATCTCTATCTATTTCTTTTTCTAAATTATTAGCTATCTCATGAGAAGCAAAAGTGCTTAGTGTACCATCAACAAAGATGGAAAAAGATACTTGGTATCTATATCCAACAGGTGTAGCATTAAAATGATTAATTCTTTCTATTTCTTTATGTTTATTAATAATGTTAAGAACTTTTTCTTTTATCTCTTCAGGACAGGTTTTATCGACTAAAACATCATAACTATTAATAAAAATTGTAATAGCTGTATATATTATCCATATACCTATTAACAACGCTACTACCCCGTCTATATATTTTATATTGTATGAAGATAATATGGCTGATATTAATGTTGATAAAGTTATAAAACAATCATTTCGGTGATCTAAGGCATTCGCTTTTACTAGCAAACTATTATGTTTTTTAGCCACTTTATTTGTATAGAAATATAGTATTAATTTTGTGATAATGGTTGTTATACAGACAACTAATATCCAATAACTAGAATTATAATTGCTTTTCTCAATTATAGAAGTAATAGCGTTCCTTATCACTTTTATACCTAACACGATCATAATGATACTTATTATTAAAGAATAGAAGTATTCTATTTTGCCATGACCCAGATTATGATCATCATCAGCTTTCTTAGATGATATCTTATTGCCGATAAAGGTTAATATAGAGTTTAAAATATCTGAGCCACTATTTATGGCATCAGCAAGCATGGCTTGACTATTAGAAATAAAACCTATAATAATTTTAATAACAAACAGAAATATGTTCCCTATGATGCCCAAATAACTAGCTGTTTTTATGTCTTTATATCTATTTTCCATGTAATTACTTCCTATCTTCTATCATTTTAAAAGATATCATAAATAGATATCTTCTTCAATACTATTATTCTTATTGATCTTCCATAGTGGTTTTTAAAAAGATTCTTTCTATATAAAAAAGCATATCTTATGATATACTTTTATGAACATTGTCCTACATGACTATTAATAGTATTACCAGTTGTATTTTCACTTACTTTATTATTATTAATTTTTATTAATACTTCTTCTAGAATTACATAGCCTTGGTCATTACTATTTTTAGAGAAAGAACCTTCTTTATATTTATAAAAGAAAACTTCATTTCCACTTACTTTATATAGGATTTCATCATTATCATTGTAAACAAAGCAGTCATCATCTTCGGAATAGAATTTAGTGTTTGTATAATGGGTACTATATTGACCTATAATATTTGCATTATCATTTAATATTAATAAGTATTGCTGTAAAGATTCTCCATAACTAACTACAAGATATTCTTTATTATCTTCACCTATTACAACATTATAATTCAACTTATGAGTAGTATCATAAACTATATTCGGACCTGCTCCAAACTTTACCATTAAATCAATGTTAGTGTTACCAAACTTAATAACACCATTTTCCTTTTTATTATTTTCTAATAATAAAGTATTGTTTTTACCATTTAATGTTATATTAACAGTATCTCTCTTACCGTTAGATTCTAATACCCCGTAGGCTAATTCTTTTTGATTGTTTTCCATAGGTTTTTCATCTGATTTTGGCTCAATGGTTGACTCGTGTTCTTTTTCTTCTGTTTTATTGCTATTAAATGTCTTTTCAGTATTACTGTTCTTTGTTCCCAATATAAATCCTAGCGCAAATACTAATATAACTATTATTGCTATTAGCACTATAATTAGTCTAGTTTGTTTGAATTCTTTTGTGTCGTTTGTCCCTTTTTCCATTCTTATACCTCTTTCTATTATAATAATATAAAAAAAGAATAGTTTTTTCAATCTATTCTTCTACTATATTATCATTTTTATCAAAGTGGATATCTATTACTTTTCTAGCCGCTAGATAATCGCACATATGAACAAATTTTTCTTCTGGTGTTTTAGGCAATGGCAAGATGATATCGCTGTACTCACTGGTATTAAATCTTCCCATATGACTGGCTATACACGAACAAACGAAATCGATATCTTCGCTTGAAATGGATAATTCTTTAGAATGAGACTTTATAAAATCAGCAGCTATTAATGGATGATCAAATCTAGTGTATCTTTCTTCTTTTTCATAACCTTTTTTTACGCTATCGTGTAATATTAAAGCCATAATAATTAGATCTTTAGTACGGCTAGGGAACTTATATATGCCAAACAATTCGTAAGCCATACGAACAGCTGCTTTAGTATGTCTAAGTAAACCGCCTTCACCAGTAGCATACAAAGGATGATATTTGCCTGTACTACTAGCCGGAATACTAAAAAAGTATTCGGGAATATGAGATATCATAGTTTCTAATGAACTTTTTATTTCTTTATCATTTATATAAGATAATTCTTGTTTAAAGTATTGTTCGTTATTCATGGAATCACCTATTTATTCTCAGATTTTAATACTGCCAAGAAGGCTTCTTGAGGTATTTCAACTTTACCTATCTGTTTCATTCTCTTTTTACCGGCTTTTTGGGCTTCTAATAGTTTCTTTTTTCGAGAAATATCGCCACCATAGCATTTAGCCAATACGTTTTTACGCATAGCAGCAATGTTTTCACGCGCTATTATTTTGCTACCTATTATTTTGCTACCTAGACTGGCTTGAATTGGAACTTGAAACAATTGTCTAGGAATTATTTTACGTAAGTTTTCAACTATACTTTTTCCTCTATTATAAGCAAAGTCTTTGTGGACTATAATACTTAGGGCATCCACTATTTCGCCGTTTATTAAAATATCCATTTTCACTAAATTAGATGGTTTATATCCACATAGTTCGTAATCAAATGAGGCATATCCTTTGGTCATACTTTTTAGTTTATCAAAGAAATCATATACTATTTCAGAGAGCGGAATCTCATAATGAATATCTACTCTAGTTTCATCTATGTATTCCATATTTATATAATTTCCTCTTTTATCTTGGCATAATTCCATTATTGGTCCGATATACTCACTAGGAACAAAAATATTAGTTTTAATATATGGTTCTTTTATTTCCTTTATTTTAACTTTATCTGGCATTTTAGTTGGGGAATCTATTTGAATTACTTCACCATTTGTTAGTTCTACTTCGTATATAACAGATGGCGAGGTAGCAATAACATCTAAATCAAATTCTCTTTGTAAACGAGTCATTATTATATCCATATGTAATAAGCCTAAAAAACCGGTACGGAAGCCAAAACCTAGTGCCTCGCTGTTCTCTGGTTCAAATGTTAAACTGGCATCATTTAGTTTTAATTTTTCTAAAGCTTCTCTTAAAGCTGGAAACTTGTTAGGTTCGACTGGAAATATTCCACTATATACCATTGGTTTCATCGGTTGATAACCTGGTAATTGTTCCGACGCTTCACTTCTAATAGTAGTTATTGTATCCCCCACTCTAACACTTCTAATATCTTTGATGCTACCAGCTATCCAACCAACTTCACCGGATATTAGTTCATCGCGTATTTCTTCTTTAGGATGATTAACACCTAATTCTGTAATTTCATAAACATCTTTAGTAGCTAACATCTTTATTTTATCTTTAGAAGTTATTTTACCATCAAATACTCTTACTAATGCTATAACACCTCGATAAGCATCAAAATGACTGTCAAAGATTAAGGCTCTTGTTGGAGAATCATTATTTACTTTAGGGGCTGGAATTCGATCAATAATAGCTTTGATTAAGTCTTCTACTCCTTCGCCAGTTTTTCCACTACACAATAATACTTCTTCTTCTTTAAAACCTAGTACTCTTTTTAATTCATCTAAAACCTTGGGGACATCTGCATTGGGTAAATCAATTTTATTTATCACAGGTATAATAACTAGATCGTTTTGCATTGCTAAGTATAGATTAGCTAGTGTTTGAGCTTCGATACCTTGTGCAGCATCAACAATAAGTAATGCTCCTTCACAAGCTGCTAAACTTCTTGATACTTCATAGGAAAAGTCAACATGTCCTGGAGTATCTATTAAGTGTAAGATATAATCTTCGTTGTTATAGCGATAAGAAAGTTCTACGGCATTTAATTTTATAGTTATTCCGCGTTCTCTTTCTAGATCCATACTATCTAATATTTGATCTTTCATATCGTGTTTATCTACTCCACCAGTAATTTCTAAAATACGATCTGCTAGAGTACTTTTACCATGATCAATATGAGCTATAATAGAAAAGTTTCTTATGTTTTCTTGTTTCATAGTTCTTCACCTGCAAAGAGATTATATCATATTAATAAGCAAATAAAAAGCTTCTACAAGAAAGTAGAAGGCTTTATATTTTATACATTTTTTTCTTATTCTTATTAATAAAAACTATTGTTAGGATTATTAAGGATAGTAATCCAATTCCTAAACCAATAAATGTACCAGTTTTGGGATTGCGGTTATTCCATCTGCAGCATAGGTTTGATTACTAATTATATTTATCATTCCCTCTATTGTTCCAGAATTTACAACATCTACAGTAAATTCATAAAAATCTCTAGGCCTTGGAAGTATGATAGAGTAAGTTATTAAACTATTATTATTACTATCTATTGTTGCTGCTTGCTCCCCACTATTAATAGGTACACTACCTTCAGTAACTTGTAAATTACTAAAATGTATATCCCAAGTATTACTCGCTACATCAGCAACTCCATTAATACTTATTTATCTAGTTTTTTAGATTTTTTTATCTGCCTATACAGTCGATTTCATAAAAAGATGTATTATTTATTATGAATAAAAACTAATAGAAATATGACAAGAATTAATAAAACAATAAAAAACAACTTAGTTATAAAAACTAAGTCATTTTTCTCAAAAAAATTTGTTTCACATCATTTAAAAATATAGAGCTTTTTTATTAGATGTTGATTTTTATATTAGTTACTATTTTAATGTCATTGCTGGATCTTCGGATTCTAAAGGCATACTATAATCACTATAACTATAATTCATGTCTTCTTTAGTATATTTTAATGGTGTACCAAAATCACTATAGTCATAATACATATTATCTTCATTATATACTGGTTTTACTTCTACTGGTACATAGTTTACAAACCAAACTTGTTCTTGGTTAGTAGGATTATGACGACTACTAGCAGTATTTGAAATTGGTCCCACCCCTACTGGCATGTAACCTTCTGGTACATCTATTGATGCTTGATCGACATGTATTGGAGACTTAGAGTAATAATCAACACCATTATCACTGTCTAACACTTTATATTTTTTAAATAATAAGTGCTTAAACGGGCCTTTAGTAGTTGGTCCTGGGTTTTCAAAGTAATGCTCAAAACTTGGGCCTGTATATGTTACTACTGGCATTTCTTCTTTTGCTTCTGTTTCTATTGGTATTTCTTCTTTTACTTCTTTTTCTCCACATCCTGTTATAGTTAGTGCTCCGGCAACAGCTATCCCTGCTAAATATATAATATTTTTGTTTT